>NZ_JBFRDA010000014.1:0-229372 GCF_052113345.1 Pseudarthrobacter sp. YAF2
CCGTGTACAACGAACCCATCGTCCAACCCGCCGAACCCGAAAACCTCGACGTCGAAGGCCTCATCAAGGGCATCTACCTGCTGGCCCCGGCAAAGATCGACGGTCCCCGCACCCAGATCCTCGCCTCCGGCGTCTCCGTGCCCTGGGCCMTSGAMGCCCARCGSRTCCTCGCCGACGACTGGAACGTCTCCGCCGACGTCTGGTCCGTCACCTCCTGGAACGAACTGCGCCGCGACGGMCTCGCCGCCGAAGARGAAGCCTTCCTCAAMCCCGGCMARCCCGCCCGCRYCCCSTTCGTCACCCAGCAACTCGAAGGCGCCACCGGCCCCATCGTCGCCGTCACCGACTACATGAAAGCCRTCCCCGACCARATCCGSCAATTCRTCCCCAACGAATWCGCCACCCTCGGCGCCGACGGCTTCGGCTTCTCCGACACCCGCGCAGCAGCCCGCCGCTACTTCAAAAACGACACCCACTCCATCGTGGTCCGCGCCCTTGAAATGCTGGCGCGCCGCGGCGAGGTGGACGTCGACGCCCCGGTCAAGGCGATTGAGAAGTACAAGCTGCTTAACGTCAATGCCGGCACCACCGGCAACGCCGGCGGAGAGGCCTGACAAACCCTCCGGCAGCAGCTACGACGGCGGCCCCCTCCACAACGGAGGGGGCCGCCGTCGTCCTTTGCAAAGGGGCCGGTGCGGCTGTGACGCAGCGCAAGGCGGATTGTAGCCTTCGCACAAATGGAGCTTGCGCGGCAGGGGCCGTATGCTCAAAGAATGCCAGCACCAGCCAGCCCGTCCGCAAAGCGGAAACCAACCCCGCCGAAGGTCACGCCGGAGAAGTCCGAAACCCTCAAGAAGCTGCGGGCCAACGTCGGCCAGCTTTCCACCACCACCATGCGCAAGCTAGAGCAATCGCTGCCTTGGTACAGCCGGCTCAGTGCCGACGAGCGGTCGGCGTTGGGCATGGTGGCGCAGAACGGGATTGCGGCTTTCGTGACATGGTACGAGCGTCCAAGCTCGCCGTCGTGGATCCTGACGGACGTCTTTGGGACTGCGCCCACGGAACTGACCCGCTCCATCAGCCTGCAGAAAGCGTTGCAGCTGATCAGGATCGTGGTGGAGGTGGTTGAGGACCAGGTTCCCGTCATAGCGCCCGAGGCCGATCAACCGTCCCTGCGCGAAGCGGTCCTGCGGTACTCGCGGGAAGTCGCTTTCGCGGCCGCTGATGTCTATGCCCGGGCCGCCGAGTCGCGGGGTTCCTGGGACACCCGGCTGGAAGCCCTGATCGTGGATGCGATCCTTCGGGGCGAAAACACAGATGCGCTGCGCTCCCGCATCGCGGCCCTTGGCTGGAAGGCACAGGAGCGTTTCACGGTCATGGTGGGCAATTCGCCGTCCGAACCCAGCGCCAGCTATGTGAGCGAATTGCGGCGGATGGCCGGGCGTTTTGCAGAGGACGCACTGGTGGGGATCCAGGGTGACCGGTTGATCCTCATCCTCGGCGGCGTCCAGGACCGCGAATCGGCCTATGTGAAGCTGAGCGAAATGTTCGCACCCGGCCCCGTGGTCTATGGCCCGGAGGCGGGTTCACTGCTGGAGGCCAGCGGATCGGCGCAATCGGCGTTTGCCGGGCTCACTGCCGCCCGTGCGTGGCCCTCAGCGCCGCGGCCGGTTGCCGCCGATGACCTGCTGCCGGAAAGGGTAATTTCCGGTGATGACGCCGCACGACGCTCCCTGGTGAAAAATATCTACCGGCCGCTTTTGGCAGCGTCCAACGGCCTGGTGGAAACCCTGGGAACCTACCTGGAGCTGGGCCATTCACTGGAGGCCACGGCTCGGGAACTCTTCGTCCATGCCAACACCGTCCGGTACCGGTTGAAGCGTGTTTGCGACGTCACCGGCTGGGACCCGCTGCTGCCGCGGGAAGCGTTTGTGCTGCAGGCGGCACTCATCGTGGGCCGGCTTTCGGCCCCGCCCAAGCCCGCCACGGAGCGGCAGGCGTCCCGGAACCAGACGTGAGTCATTGTAGACTTCCTACAACCTGACCCCGTGAGCTTGGTGCGGAGAAACACCGCTGGATCACACAGTAATTTGGAAAGCTGGTTACGTGCTTGCAATAGTCTGCCCTGGACAGGGCTCGCAGACCCCGGGTTTTCTGGCCCCTTGGCTGGAACTACCTTCGGTGGCAGGCCAACTGGCCGCCCTGAGCGACATCGCGGGGATCGACCTGATCGCCCACGGGACCACCTCCGACGAGGAAACCATCAAGGATACTGCCGTGGCGCAGCCCCTGATCGTTGCCGCAGGCCTGGTAACGGCGGCCTCCCTCTTCGACGTGGAGCTCAATTCCCTCCCGGTCATCCTGGCCGGCCATTCGGTGGGTGAAATCACCGCTGCCGCCCTCGCCGGTGTGCTGACGGAGCAGGAGGCCATGACGTTTGTCCGCGAGCGGGCCAACAGCATGGCTGCGGCGGCCGCCGTCACCCCGACCGGCATGAGCGCCGTGGTGGGCGGCGACCCGGCCGAGGTCCTGGCAGCCATCGAGGCAGCCGGAGCGGCCCCCGCCAACGTCAACGGCGCCGGCCAGACCGTCGCCGCCGGAACCTTCGATCAGCTAAAGGCCTTGGCCGAGAACCCGCCTGCCAAGGCCCGCGTCATCCCGCTGAAGGTAGCGGGAGCGTTCCACACCAGCCACATGTCCCCCGCGGTCAGCGCGCTTAAGGCGCTGGAACCGCAGCTGAACCCGTTGGCTCCCAAGGTGCCCCTGCTGTCCAACTACGACGGCGGCGAGGTCACCGACGGCGGGGCCGCCGTCGAAAGCCTCATCGCCCAGGTGTCCCGCCCCGTTCGATGGGACCTCTGCATGGAGGCAATGGTCAAGCGCGGCGTCACCGGCGTGATAGAACTCGCTCCTGCCGGCACCCTGGCCGGGCTCGCCAAGCGCGGCATGCCCGGCGTCAAGACGGTCGCCGTCAAGACCCCCGACGACCTTTCCGCCGCCCTGGCACTCTTCGCAGAACTGGAGGGCAACGCATGAGCGTCCCCACGCTGAAGCAGGCTCCCATCCAGGAGCACACCCGCATCCTCGGGCTGGGAGCGTACCGCCCGGACGTCATCGTGACGAACGAGGACGTGTGCCAGTGGATCGACTCCTCTGATGAGTGGATCCGCCAGCGCACCGGCATCGTGACCCGCCACCGTGCCTCCGCCGACGTCAGCGTGATCGACATGGCCGAGGGCGCTGCCCGCGAGGCCCTGGAAAAGGCCGGTATCGAGGCCTCGCAGCTGGGCGCCGTCATCGTGTCCACCGTGACGCACCCCTACGCGACCCCCTCCGCCGCTGCCAGCCTTGCCGACCGCCTCGGCGCAACCCCGGCACCGGCCTTCGATATCTCCGCCGCCTGCGCCGGCTACTGCTACGGCATTGCCCAGGCCGACGCCCTGGTCCGTTCCGGCGCTGCGAAGTACGTCCTGGTGGTGGGTGCGGAAAAACTCTCGGACGTCATCGACAACCGGGAACGCACCATCTCCTTCCTGCTCGGGGACGGCGCCGGCGCCGTCGTGATTGGCCCCTCCGACACCCCCGGCATCGCCCCGTCGGTATGGGGCTCGGACGGCAGCAAATGGGATGCGATCGGGATGACCCGCTCCCTGCTGGACGTCCGCGACCTCGGAATGGCGGCCCGCCAGTCCGATTCCACCGGCGACCTTGCCCTGCTTGAAGAGGCGCAGGAGCTCTACCCCACGCTCCGGCAGGACGGCCAGACGGTCTTCCGCTGGGCCGTATGGGAAATGGCAAAAGTTGCCCAGCAGGCGCTCGACGCTGCCGGCGTCGAGGCTGAAGACCTGGTTGCCTTCATCCCGCACCAGGCGAACATGCGCATCATCGACGAGATGGTGAAGAAGCTGAAGCTGCCCGAGACGGTTACAGTGGCACGGGACATTGCCGAGGCCGGCAACACGTCTGCGGCCTCCATCCCGTTGGCAACGCACCGGCTCCTGCAGGAAAATCCCGGGCTGAGCGGCGGGCTGGCCCTGCAGATCGGTTTCGGCGCCGGACTGGTCTTCGGCGCACAGGTAGTTGTCCTTCCCTAGATACGCCCAAGGGTCGCAACCGCGGCCCGACCGTTTCCGGCAGCCCCTGCCGGCAATACAAGAAAAGGAGCCATCAATGGCTAGCAACGAAGAGATCCTGGCCGGCTTGGCTGAAATCGTCAACGAGGAAACCGGCCTGGCCCCGGAGGCCGTGGAGCTGGACAAGTCCTTCACCGAGGACCTGGACATTGACTCCATCTCCATGATGACCATTGTGGTCAACGCCGAGGAGAAGTTTGGCGTCCGCATTCCGGACGAAGAGGTCAAGAACCTCAAGACCGTCGGCGACGCCGTCAGCTTCATCGCCGGAGCACAGGCCTGATCCAGGCTTCCGCCGTCTCACGGCTTGGCTGGGCTGCCGGTCCGGATTGACCGGATCGGCAGCCCGCCGCATCTAACCGGCACAGTGCCCTGACCGGGACTGGCCGATCATCAAATGTGCGGGACCCTGCGGTTGTCGCAGGCGGATTCCCCACCGACGAAAGAGTGATCCCATGACACGCAAAGTAGTCATTACCGGTCTGGGTGCCACCACGCCCATCGGCGGCGATGTATCCACCATGTGGAACAACGCCCTCAAGGGGGTCTCCGGTGCCCGCACCCTGGAGGACGACTGGGTAGCCAAGTACGAGCTCCCTGTCCATTTCGCTGCCCGCTGCAGCACGCCGGCGTTGGACGTCCTCAGCCGCGTGGAAGCAAAGCGGATGGACCCCTCCACCCAGTTCGGCGTCATCGCCGCCCGCGAGGCCTGGGCCGACTCCGGCATCACCGAATTCGACCAGGACCGTTTGGCTGTTGCGTTCGCCACCGGGATTGGCGGGGTCTGGACTCTGCTGGATGCCTGGGACACCCTCAAGGAGAAGGGCCCGCGCCGGGTCCTGCCCATGACAGTTCCCATGCTGATGCCCAACGGCGTGGCTGCGGCCGTCAGCCTGGACCTCGGTGCCCGCGCCGGTGCCCACACGCCGGTTTCCGCCTGCGCCTCAGGCACGGAGGCCATGCACCTTGGCCTCGAATTGATCCGCTCCGGCAAGGCTGACGTGGTGATGTGCGGCGGCGCAGAAGCAGCAATCCACCCCATGCCTTTGGCGGCATTTGCTTCCATGCAGGCTTTGTCCCGCAGGAACGACGACCCCGAGCGCGCGTCCCGTCCCTACGACATCGACCGTGACGGCTTCGTCATGGGCGAAGGTGCCGGAGCCCTGGTCCTGGAGGCCGAGGAACACGCCCTGGCCCGTGGAGCACGCATTTACGCCGAGTTGGCGGGTACATCCGTGACTGCCGATGCCTACCACATCACCGCCCCGGATCCCCAAGGCCTTGGAGCGACCCGCGCGCTCAAGGCAGCCATGTTCGACGGCCGCATCCAGGCCGAGGACGTGGTGCACGTCAACGCCCACGCCACGTCCACGCCCGTTGGTGACAAGCCGGAATACACGGCCCTGCGTGCCGCCCTGGGCAGCCACGTGGACAACGTGGCGGTCTCCGCCACCAAGTCGCAAATGGGCCACCTCCTGGGTGCGTCCGGCGCTGTTGAGGCGGTGCTGACCGTCCTGGCCGTGCACGAGCGCAAGGCGCCGGTCACCATCAACCTTGAGAACCAGGATCCCGAGATCCCGCTCGACGTCGTTACCTCGGCCCGTGACCTGCCGCAAGGAAGCATCGTGGCACTGAGCAACTCTTTCGGTTTCGGCGGCCACAACGCCGTCGTGGCCATCCGCAGCATCTAGTCGCTGCCAGGAGAACACCTGGAGCATAAGAGGAGGCCCCGCCGTCTGGCGGGGCCTCCTCTTATGCTATGGATGCGTCTTTGCTTGGCCGCCTGGAGCGGACGACGGCGGTCAGCCCACCTGGTGCAGCCAGCGCACGGGGGCGCCTTCGGCAGCGTGGCGGAACGGTTCCAGTTCTTCGTCCCAGGCCTCACCCAAGGCGAGGGAGAGTTCGTGGTAGACGGCGGCGGGATCGCCGGCACCCGATTCGTAGGCGTAGCGGATGCGGTCCTCCGACACCATGATGTTGCCGTGCACGTCGGTGACGGCATGGAAAATCCCCAACTCGGGCGTGTGCGACCACCGGCCGCCGTCCACACCCTGCGTGGGCTCCTCGGTCACCTCATACCGCAGATGGGCCCAGCCACGGAGGCAGGACGCCAGCTTGGATCCCGTCCCGGGGGTACCGGTCCAGGAAAGTTCGGCACGGAACATTCCGGGCGCGGCAGGCTGCGGGGTCCACTCAAGGTCCGTCCGCTTATCCACTACGGCTCCGATTGCCCACTCAACGTGGGGGCACAGCGCCGTAGGGGCTGAGTGAACGAACAGCACACCGCGGGTCATTGCAACAGACATTCCATCCTCCATAGCTCTAGGTACGTCTTCCCCAACGACCTCTGCCCGGATGGAACTGCCGTGCCCTGCACTGCGGCGGTGGTTCCCGATATTCAGATGTATCAGATTAAGTTGAGTCCGGACTTGCCGAGCCTCATGAAGCTCAGGGAGCTTCAAGCGACACTTGAAAGTTGCCGGACGTGACTCTCATTGTGCCGTACGCCGTGGAATTACGCCAGTGCGATTAGCCACACTCTTCACGCCCGGGGGTGGGCCTGCTGGTAGCTCTTGCGCAGGCGGTCAACCGAGACGTGCGTGTAGATCTGGGTGGTGGCGAGGCTGCTGTGGCCCAGGATCTCCTGCACCGCACGGAGGTCCGCGCCGCCGTCGAGCAAGTGCGTTGCAGCGGAGTGCCGGAGTGCGTGGGGACCGGACGCGGAGGTATCACCCAACGCGCCGAAAAGAGCGTTGACCAGGGTACGGACCTGGCGCTGGTCAACGCGGCCACCGCGGGCCCCGAGGAAGAGTGCCGGTCCGCTGGTGTCCTTCACCAACGCAGGACGGCCGCGCCGCAACCAGTCGTCTACTGCAAGGGCGGCCGGCACCCCGTACGGCACGGTGCGCTCCTTGTTGCCTTTACCGATGACCCGCAGCGTCCGGCGGTCCGGGTCCAGGTCGTCGACGTCCAGCCCGGCAAGTTCACCGACCCGAACGCCGGTGGCGTAAAGAAGTTCCACGATGGCACGGTTCCGAACGGCAAGCGGTGCACCGTCCACCGCTGACTTTTCGAGGCCTTCCAGCAGCCGTGCGAGCTGGGAGGCCTGCAGGACTCCCGGCAGCGATCCTTCGCGTTTGGGTGCTTTCAGGCGCAGGGCGGGGTCCGCCTCCAGAAGTTCCTCCCGGAGCGCCCAGGCGGTGAATGCCCTGGCCGTAGCGGAGCGGCGCGCGAGCGTGGAGCGTGAGGCGCCCGCCGCACTCTGGGCGCCAAGCCAACGGCGGAAGGTGCCCAGTTCGAGGTCTTTCAACCCGGCCGCGCCCTCGGATGCCGCGTGCGCCAAGAGGCTTCGCAGGTCGCCAAGGTAGGCGCGCCGGGTGTGTGGCGACACGGCCCGCTCCCCCGACAGGTAACCGGCAAAGGCATCAAGTGCCGTGCCGAGCTCCTTGGGCAGTTCTTCGTTGTCCACTCCAACACTTTCCCAGTTTCCCCGCGTTTGCCGGCGCTGGACACGGTCATACCTTGCCTCGTTTCCAGCCGCCCCGTTCAGAGACTGCAAGTCCGAGCAGCCCCAGCCGGCCCAGGCCTGCCCGAACCGAGTCCTGTCCCAGGCCGGCGACCGTTGAGAGCTTTTCCACAGACGTGGTCGATCGCAGCGGCAGTGCGTCCAGCAGGATCAGG
Source organism: Pseudarthrobacter sp. YAF2 (assembly GCF_052113345.1). Taxonomy (NCBI): domain Bacteria; kingdom Bacillati; phylum Actinomycetota; class Actinomycetes; order Micrococcales; family Micrococcaceae; genus Pseudarthrobacter; species Pseudarthrobacter sp. YAF2. The sequence continues at coordinate 7,815 of NZ_JBFRDA010000014.1, forward strand.
TCTTCCAGCGTCAGCCCGTCCTGCACGGCCGCTTCGCCTGCCCGTTGTTCGGGCATTCCCGCTCCGCTGGGAGCGGCAAGTTCGGCCACTTCCGCGGCATCAGTGACGCAGACAGCGCCGCCGTCCCGAAGCAGCCGGTGGCAGCCCGCTGAATTGGCGCTGTGGACTGATCCGGGGACCGCCCCCACTGCGCGGCCCAGGGTTTCGGCGTGGTGGGCTGTGTTCAGCGCGCCGGAGCGCCACCGCGCTTCCACCACCACTGTCACTGATGAAAGGGCCGCAATCAGCCGGTTCCGCTGCAGGAACCGGTATCGCGTGGGAGCCGACCCTGGCGGCACCTCCGCCAGCACCGCACCTTGGTTGGCCACTGCCCGCAGCAGGTCCTCGTTACCCGAGGGATAGAACCGGTCCACTCCCCCGGCCATTACGGCAATGGTCGGGACGGCGGCGCAACCTCCTGCGAGGGCGGCACGGTGCGCGTGGGCGTCGATCCCATAGGCCCCGCCTGAAACTACCGTGAAGCCCCGCTGCGCCAGCGAGTACGCCAGGTCCCCTGTTACCGCCGCCCCGTAGCTGGTGCTGTCCCGGGAACCTACCAGGGCGATGGACATGGCTGCGCCCGGCAGCGGCTGTTCCTGGCCGCGCCACCACAGGCAAAGGGGCTCCTGGATTCCGAGGTCGGCCAACTGGGACGGCCATAGATCGTCCGCGGGAATGATCAGGCGGCCGCCCAGCCGTGCCATCGTGGCCAGGTCGCGTTCCGGCGCCAGGTCCGGGATTCGCGGCTGCCAACGTCTCAAGGCGGCAGCCATCCCGGCCCAGCTGTTTGCCGCGCCGCTGTCAGCCAGCAGCCCGGTGATCTCACGCTCCAGGTCCGGCCCGGCGGTGACCAGTCCCGTGGCAATGCGAAGCGCATCCGTTGCCCCTGCAATCTGCACGAGGGCCAGGCCTGCGGCGTCCTGCGGCTCCATCAGCCGGGACAGCGCCGCCCGCGCCAACCGTTCCTCATCCGTTGCTGATTCCTTTGCCACACGTGGTACCTTCAGTTCGTTCACCTCAGCCGTCCTCTTCATGCCACCGCCGCCGCAGCCTGCCGCAAGCCAAGGGCCTGTCCGATGTCGTTCGCGTCCGGCAACTCCCTCTCCCCCAGGTCAGCCAGGGTCCAGGCGAGCCGAAGGACCCGGTCGTACCCGCGGGCGGTCAGGACCCCGCGCTCCAGGGCCTGGTCCAGGATCCGGGTGGCCGCCGGAGCGAGCCGCAACTCACCGCGCAGGATACGCCCCGGCACCTGCGAGTTCGTTTCCAGGCCAAAGCAACGCAGCCGCTCGCGTTGCCGGTCACGCGCATCCCTGACCCGGCTGGCAACCGTTGCGGTGTCCTCTTCCCCACCTGCCTGCCCGAACTGGGCCAAGGACACCCGCTCCACCTGCAGCTGGATGTCCACCCTGTCAAGGAGGGGCCCGGACATCCGGGCAAGATACCGGCGGCGCATGATGGGCGTGCACGTACAGTCGAGCCCTTTACCGGAGGCCTTGCCACACGGGCAGGGATTGGCGGCCAGCACCAGTTGGAAGCGGGCCGGGTAAGCGGCAGTGCCGGCAGCCCGGTGGATCACCAGCTCACCGCTCTCCAGGGGCTGACGCAAGGCATCCAGAACCCGGCGTTCGTATTCAGGAGCTTCGTCCAGGAAAAGCACGCCACGGTGCGCGCGGGATGCGGCACCCGGCCGCGGAAGCCCTGAACCACCCCCAATAATGGCCGCCGCGGTGGCCGAGTGGTGCGGGTTTTCGAATGGTGGCCGCCGCAGAAGCTGCACCGCGGACGACGGCAGACCGCACAGCGAGTGGATGGCCGTGACCTCCATGGACTCATGGTCGCCAAGATCCGGCAACAGCCCCGGCAGCCGTTCCGCAAGCATGGTCTTCCCGGCCCCCGGCGGCCCGGTGAGAAGGAGATGGTGTGCCCCTGCGGCAGCCACCTCCAACGCCTGCCGCGCATCGCCCTGGCCGGCAACATCGGCCATGTCGGGACACTGCCCGGTCAGCAGCTGGCCCTCGTCCGCATCTTCGGCGTCATCCGGTTCGAAGTCCAGGGCGAGCTCCTGCGGATCCGCTCCAAAGTCGAATGCCAGGCGGGCCAGGGTGCGGTAGCCGCGGACCCTGGCCCCCGGCACGAGGGAGGCCTCAGCAAGGTTTGCCTGCGCCACCACTACATCCGGGAAGCCGGCCTGCACTGAGGCCATCACGGCCGGCAGGATCCCCCGGACGGGCCGCAGCCGTCCGTCGAGGCCCAGTTCGGCAATGAAGACGGTGCGCCCGGTGGCTTTGACGTCGTTCGATGCCCGGAGCACGGCCATGGTGACCGCAAGGTCAAAGCCCGACCCGCGTTTAGGCAGCGACGCCGGGATAAGGTTGGCGGTAATCTTCCTGCGGCTGAGCGGAATGCCGGAATTCTTCGCGGCAGAACGGATACGCTCCTTCGCTTCGTTCAGGGCCGCATCCGGGAGCCCCAGGATGACGAAGGCCGGGAGGGTCTGGCCGATGTCGGCCTCGACTTCAACCACGTAGCCGTTCAGGCCTACCAGTGCGATGGAGTATGTCCGCCCCAAGGCCATCACCCCACCCCCTTGAGATGCTCCACCACTGGATGGCCGCCGCCGTCGTCTACCACGGCGATAACGTCCACGCGGCGCAAAGGCATCCGCAATTCCCGGTCGCGGCACCAGGCGGCACCGAGCCGGTGCAGGCGTGCCAGCTTTTCCGGGCCCACGGCCTCAAAGGGGTGGCCGAAGTCCAGGGAGCGGCGTGTTTTGACTTCAGCGATGACCAGCGCGTCGCCGTCAAGGGCCACGATATCGATCTCGCCCTCGGCGCACCGCCAGTTGCGCTCCACCACCAGCATGCCCAGCGTTTCAAGATAGCCGGTGGCGAGGTCTTCGCCGCGCCGGCCCAGCGTGTCCTTCGATTTCATTTCTACCTCCGCAACCAGCTTGGAGGCGGGTGGCAGCGGAGCACAGAAAGGCAATGCCGTATGTGGACAGGACCGTTCTGTGGAGGGAAAGTCAGGAAGCTGCTAGTTACCCAGGTCCACGTCCTTGGGCAGGGCCAGTTCCTCGTTGCGCGGCAGTTCCTCGACGTTGACGTCCTTGAAGGTCAGGACCCTGACGCTCTTGACGAAGCGTGCCGAGCGGTAGACGTCCCAGACCCAGGCGTCCTGCAGGGTCAGGTCGAAGTAGACCTCGCCGTCGGCGCTGCGGGCCTGCAGATCAACGTGGTTGGCAAGATAGAAACGCCGCTCGGTCTCGACAACGTAGGTGAACAGGCCGACGACGTCGCGGTATTCACGGTAGAGCTGAAGCTCCATGTCGGTTTCATAGTTCTCAAGATCCTCGGCACTCATGCTTCCATCTTGCACCATGTCCGGCGGGGCTGGCGCCGGGGGCGGGACTCAGTCCTGGTCCTGTGCTTCTTCGTCCGGGGATTCGGCGCCCTGCAGCTCTCCGCCGAGCAGCCGCCAGCTGATCCGGTGGTAGGGGGTGGGTCCTGCTGAACGAAGGACGTCCCGGTGCCCTGCGGTGGCATAACCCTTGTTGATGTCCCAGCCGTAATCCGGGTACTCGAGGTGCAGTTCGCGCATCATCCGGTCACGCTCCACCTTGGCAATGACGCTCGCGGCAGCAACACTCAGGCACTGCATGTCGGCCTTGACCTTAGTGTGGACGGGCGCTTCACAGGCGGCATCCAGCACGGGCTGGTCGAACAGGGAGAGCTGCCCGGCCGGGGAGAGCCAGTTGTGGCTTCCGTCCAGCAGCACCGCCTCCGGAATGACTCCGGCGCCCAGGATGGCCCCCCAGGCCCGGGTTCCTGCCAGCCGCAGGGCTGCGATGATGCCGAGCGAATCGATCTCCGCGGCGGTGGCATGACCCACCGCCGAGGCGACGCTCCAGCGGCGCACCAAGGGTTCCAGCCGCTCCCGCTCGGCCGGGCTGAGCAGCTTGCTGTCACGCACTCCGGCCAGTGACCTCTGGCGCTCAAGGTCCACGACGGCGATTCCCACACTGACCGGCCCGGCCAGGGCTCCGCGGCCCACCTCATCCACGCCGGCCAGGAGCCGCACGCCCTGGGCTTTGAAGGTACGCTCATGCCGCAGGGTGGGCGCCTTGGCCCCGCGCGCCGGATTTGCACCGGCGCGCGTGCGCGGTGTTCCGGCCGGTACGGTGCGGGTGTCGGGTGGCATGGTCAGCGGGCCGCCGGTACGTTGCGAAACACGTCCGGGTAGTTGTCCAGGGTCTTGATCCTGTTCAGCGGCCACGCGATGACCGCGGCCTTGCCCTCCAGGTCCTTAAGGTCGATGAATCCGCCATCATTTTCCATGTGCGACCGGGAATCTGCGGAATGGTTCCGGTTATCGCCCATCACCCACACTTTGCCCTCCGGGACGGTGACGTCAAAGTTGCGGACCTGCGGGACTTCGGCGGGGTTGATGTATGTCTCGTCCACGGCGGTTCCGTTGATGGTCAGTTTACCGCCGGCGTCGCAACACACCACATGGTCGCCAGGCAGCCCGATGACCCGCTTCACCAGGTGCTGGTCCGTGTTGTCGGGCAGCAGCCCCACAAACGTCAGGCCGTCCTGGACCCACGTGAACGGCCCCTGGGTCTTGGCTGCCGTGGGCGGCAGCCAGCCCTTGGTGTCACGGAACACCACAACGTCCCCGCGGCTGAGCGCAAATGGCTCCGGAACCAGGAGATTGACGAAGATCCGGTCGTCGACATCAAGGGTGTTCACCATGGACTCGGAGGGGATGAAGAACGCCCGGAAGAGGAAGGTCTTGATGAGGAACGACAGCACAACGGCGATGACCACGACGGTGGCGATCTCCTTGAGCCACCCGAGCAGGGGGTTGCCCGCGGCCTTGCCGGCCGGCTTGGATCCCGACCGCCCCTTCCGGTGGGAGGGCGCGCCCGAATCGGGATCGTCGCCGGGCTCTTCGGGGGTTGGAACGGCCTGGTTTTCTGCGGCGCCGTCATGGCGCGGTTCAGGATTCCGCGCTGGGTTCTCGGGCATTTACCGTCCGTTCTGTGTTGTCGGCCCCACCACTGGCGGCCGTGCTACTGGAGCAAATCTATCAAGGGGCCACAGGATCTGGACCGGCCGGCCGATCACGCGCTCCAGCGGGACCATTCCGCCCCCGGGAGCACCCAGCAGGCTGCGCGAATCCGCGGAGACCGACCGGTGGTCCCCCATCAGCCACAGCCTGCCCTCGGGGACCACCGAGTTGAATTTTTGCGTGCTGGGGGCATCGCCGGGAAATATGTACGGCTCATCCAGCGGCACCCCGTTCACGGTGACTTTGCCGCCTGCGTCACAGCAGACCACGGTATCGCCCGGAAGCCCGATGACCCGTTTGACGTAGGTGGTATCGCTCCCGGTGAGGCCCAGCCACTGGGTGAGGCCGGTGGCGCCATCCATCAGCGGACCCTTGCCGCTGTTCAGGGGCGAGAATGTTCCGCGTCCGTCAAAGACGACGATGTCCCCGCGCCTGATGGGGTCGGCCTGGAAATCCGTGCGCGAGACCAGGATCCGGTCACCACCTTGGAGGAGCGGCTCCATGGACTCCGAGGGAATGTAGTAGACATCGAGCCACAAGGAGCGCACCACGCCGCTGATGGTGACGGCAAGGACGAGGGCCAGGAACGCAAAACGCCAGCCCATGGTGCGGGGCTGGCGTTTTGTCTGGTGCATGGTCCGTATCCTGGCGCTGGTGGATTGCTCCGGCGCTTGCCGGCTACGGCCGCGTCCCAGCCTGCTGATAAGTCCGACGGGAGCTTACTTGCCGGCGGCGAAGTCGCGCTTTTCCTTGATCTTCGCAGCCTTACCGCGCAGTGCACGCATGTAGTAAAGCTTGGCGCGACGGACGTCACCCTTGGTAACGACCTCGATCTTTTCGATGATCGGGGAGTGTACCGGGAAGGTACGCTCCACGCCGACGCCGAAGGAAACCTTGCGGACGGTGAAGGTTTCGCGGACGCCATCGCCCTGGCGGCCCAGGACGAAGCCCTGGAAGACCTGGACACGGGAGTTCTTGCCTTCGATGATGTTCACGTGAACCTTGAGGGTGTCGCCCGCGCGGAATTCGGGAACATCGTTGCGCAGCGAAGCTGCATCGAGGGAATCGAGAATATGCATGGTTGCACTCCTGGTGAACGCCACAGGTCATTCACTTTGGGTCACGGCACGCAAGTCAGGCCGCCCGAAAGGGGGCCGGATTATTGCCGCCGAAGTAAAGTGGTCCGGCCGCTTCAATGGTTGACGGGGCCGGTTGTCCGGCTGTTGGCCGCGCTACCCCCTGTGGCAGGTGCGGACCCAGCAGACACAAAGGTCAATTTTGCCACAGTGGAAGGACTACGCCAATTCCGCGCCGGCGCGGGAGCTAGTCCTGCTCCCCTGGCGCCGGTTCGGGACGACGGGCCAGCCTGCCGGCGACGACGTCGTATCCCAGGTTGTTCAGTTCGGTGCGGTCGGCACGCGGAAGGTTGCCGGCGTCGAACGCCTCCAGCAGGTCCGGGCGGCGTTCGGCTGTCCGGCGGTACTGCTCGTGCCGGCGCCACTGCGCGATCCTGCCGTGGTTTCCACTGAGAAGGACCGGGGGGACCTCGCGGTCCCGCCACACGGAGGGCTTGGTGTAGACCGGATATTCCAGCAGGCCGTCGGAGTGGGACTCCTCCACCAGGGACTCGGGGTTGCCCACCACACCGGGCAGGAGCCGGCCAATGGCCTCCACCATGGCCAGGACGGCCACTTCCCCACCATTGAGCACGTAGTCGCCAAGGCTTACGGGGCGAACGGTGAAATGGTCCTGCGCCCACTCGATGACGCGCTCGTCGATGCCTTCATAGCGGCCGCAGGCAAAGGCGAGGTGTTGTTCTTCGGCCAACTCATAGGCAAGCGCCTGCGTGAACCGCTCGCCGGCGGGAGACGGAACGATCAGGACGGGTTTGCGCTGCGGGTCGGGCCGGCCCTCTGCCACCGCTGACAGGGCCTGCGCCCACGGTTCGGGCTTCATGACCATCCCTGCACCGCCGCCGTAAGGGGTGTCGTCCACGGAACGGTGCTTGTCGGTGGTGAAGCTGCGGAGGTCATGGACGTGCAGGTCCAGGATGCCGTCCTGGCGGGCCTTGCCTATCAGCGAGAGCTCAAGCGGGGCAAGGTATTCGGGGAAGATGCTGACGACGTCGATCCGCATCTATTCCCTGCCTTCGGGTTCCGGGGACGCGGCTTCGTCGGCGTTCAGTTCGAAGAGGCCGTCCGGCGGGGTGAGCAGGACAAAACCTTCCTCGACGTTGACCTCGGGCACAATCTGCTCCACGAAGGGGATGAGGATCTCCTTGCCCTCCGGGGTGGTGACCGTCAACAGGTCCTGGACGGGCAGGGTGGCCAGGGCTGTTACCTTGCCCACCACCTGTGAGCCGACCCGGGCCTGGAGGCCGACAAGTTCGTGCTCGTACCAGCCCTCGTCGTCATCCTCTTCGAGTTCTTCGGTTTCGATGAAGAGCTTGGCGCCGCGGAGGGTTTCGGCCTGGTTGCGGTCAGTCACTTCCGCAAAGCCCAGCAGCAGGATGTCCTTGTTCCAGCGCGCACTGTCAACCGTCAACGGACCGGAGGCGGCAGGTTCAACGACGAACTCCGTGCCCGGGACAAACCTGTCTTCGGGGGCATCGGTCAGCACCTGGACCGTGACTTCCCCGCGAATGCCGTGCGGCTTGCCGATCCGCGCCACCTGAAGCTGCATCTGTTCCTCTGTTCCGGGTTGTGGTTGGGGTGGGGTGAAAGCACTCCGGCCCCTCCACCTGAGGGTGGAGGGGCCGGAGCAAAACTGAAAGTTGCCGAGCGCTCAGCGGCGGCGGTCGGTATCGACGACGTCGACCCTGACCGGTTCGCCGCCGGCCAGTGCTGCCACAACGGTGCGCAGTGCGCGTGCCGTGCGGCCCTGGCGGCCGATCACCCGTCCGAGGTCATCCTGGTGAACCCGTACCTCGAGGGTGTCCCCGCGGCGGTTGTTCTTCGAACTAACCTTGACGTCGTCCGGGGAATCGACGATTCCGCGGACCAGGTGCTCCAGCGCTTCTGCCAGCAATCTACTCAGCCTCGGTGGTCTCAGCTTCGGCGTCGGCCGGGGCCTCGGCAGCGTCAGACTTCGAGGCCTTCTTGGTGATGGCTTCCGGGATGATGACCGAGCCCTTCTCCGGAGCAACGAAAGCTTCCTTCGCGACCTTGGTCTTGAGGGTGCCTTCCTGGCCCGGGAGGCCCTTGAACTTCTGCCAGTCACCGGTGATCTTCAGGATGGCGGCAACCTGCTCGGACGGCTGGGCGCCGACGGACAGCCAGTACTGGGCACGCTCGGAGTTGACCTCGATGAACGAGGGCTCTTCGGTGGGGTGGTACTTGCCGATCTCTTCGATGGCGCGGCCGTCACGCTTGGTGCGTGAGTCCGCGACGACGATGCGGTAGTACGGGGCGCGCATCTTGCCGAAGCGCTTAAGGCGAATCTTTACGGCCACTTTTGTGGTCACTCCTGTTTCAGAAAAGGGGGTGAACCCGGCGTTCTGCACCCGTGGGGCGGGCCGTACTTGCGGGTTCGAAGGACAGGATCCGGACGCGGAGAGAGGGGCCACGCAGATCGAGTACCTGTCTATTGTGCCAGATCAGCGAGCTTATTTCGACTTGGCGTTGCGCTGCATTTCGCCGCGGCCGGCCGGAGGATGGACCCTGCGGCTCCTGTCAGGCGGACCAGACGTACAGTCCGGTTCGATCGGCGTCGTCCAGCCCGGCCGCGAGCGCGGCGAGCTGCTCCACGTAGGTACGGGCCTGGGCTGCGCCAAATGGCATGTCGTCCTGGGCGGCCCACTGTTCGGCGACGTCCTCGAGGATGTTGCCCTCGCCTTCGGTCTCATAGGACAGCAGGTCGGCCAGCGCGCGGACCATGGCAGGAGGAACGGCGAGGAGGGAGTCGCTGGCCACATCCACCATGGTCAGTTCATAGTCGGCTCCGCCGGCGTGCACGGCCGTCCCGGCGAGATCGCCAAGTTGTTCGATTTCGAAGTCGCTGACTCCATCGATCCGTACGGCATTTCCCCCAAGGGCGCCGTTTGCCGCGGGTTCGCTCCCTGCGTCGAGGAGGCCGGCGCGTTTCAGTGCGGCGTCGTGGGTGGCGACAAAGATCTCGGTGAAGCCCATGGCTGCTTGCCCTTCTTCCGTTGGCGGAACTGCGCGCCGGGAGCTGCCTGCTTCCGGGCCGTACGGAATCAGCCTAGTAGCTGCGGACCGGCAGGAGCACACGCCGGGCCGGTGCGGCAGGGCAGCCGGCGGGCACGGCTGCCGGCGGGGTCGGCAGCCGGCTGGGTCGGTCCGCCGCCGGGGTCGGTCCGCCGCCCGGGAACACCGGTCAGCGGACAGCCACCCGCAGCCGGTTGCGCCACGGGTCCTCGAACCGGAGCTCGGCGCCTGTGTGGTGAGCGGGCACTCCGGCGACCTTGAGGCGGTCAGCCAAGGCGCCGACGTCGTCCCCTGACGGAACTTCGATGAGGACTTCGCCGAGCCCGAGGGTGTCCTTGCGCGGGCCGGCGCCGCGGCTGTTCCAGACGTTCATGGCCATGTGGTGGTGGTAGCGGCCCGCGGATACGAACAGTGCCTGCCCGTGCCAGCCCGCCGTCTTTTCGAAACCGAGGGTGCCCACGTAGAAGTCGCGCGCCGTCTGGACGTCTCCCACCTGAAGGTGGACGTGACCTACGCCGGCGGCCGTCACGCGCTGGCCTTCGAGCGATTCCTCCGTGAGGTGCTGTTCCAGGTAGCGCTGCGGGGGCAGCGCGAGGCTGTCCATCACCACGTCCGTGCCGTTCCAGGACCAGTTGCGGCGCGGGCGGTCCCAGTACAGCTCGATGCCGTTGCCTTCAGGATCGGTGAAGTAGAAGGCCTCGCTGACCAGGTGGTCGGCGCTGCCGGTGAAGGACATCGGCTCGTACTGCGCCGCGGTGGCGATGGTGGCGGCGAGGGAGGCCTGATCCTCAAACAGGAGTGCGGTATGGAACAGGCCGGCCTCTCCCCTGCCGGGCAGGTTCAGCCCGGGCGCCGGGGCCAGATGGACCAGGGGGCGGCCAAGACGGCCCAGGTACAGTCCACCGTCCTGTTCAGCCACCACCTCGAGGCCCAGTGCGCGCTGGTAGTAGTCGGTCATGACCTTCATGTCCCCCACCTTGAGCATCACCGTGCCCATGGCGAGGTCGGCAGGAAGCAGGTCCTGGCTGTTGGCTGCTGCGGTCATTGGAGGCTCCTTGTGTTGGCGGCCGTCCCGATGGCGGCCTGTCACACATTAAAATTACTTGAAGCTTCAATTTATTCCAAGTCCTGTGCCGCACTTTCGATCAGCGGATGATGCGGCCGCCGATCACCACGTGGTCCAGCCTGCTGATGGTCTCCGGGACCGCCCGTGGATCTTCACGGCACACGATGACGTCGGCGCGCGCCCCTTCTTCCAGGCCGTCCGCTCCGAGCCAGCGGCGGGCTGCCCAGCACGCCGCATCCAACGCTGCGGCCATCGGCAGGCCCGCGACGTGCAGGGCGAGGATTTCGTCCGCGATCCGGCCATGGCGGATGACGCTGCCGGCGTCTGTTCCGGCGAAGATGCGCACGCCCGCGGCATGGGCCTGCGCCACGCGCTCCAGCCTCCGCTCCCAGAGGGAGCGCATGTGGGCTGCGTACCGTGGAAACTTTGGTTCCGCCTGCGCGGCAATGTCCGGGAACGTGGCGATATTGATGAGGGTGGGCACGATAGGCACGCCTTGTTCGGCGAACCGGGGCAGGTGGCGCGGCAGCAGCCCGGTGGCGTGCTCGATGCAGTCAACGCCGGCGTCGAGCATCTGGTCCAGGGTGTCCTCGGCGAAGCAGTGGGCCGTCACCCGTGCGCCTTCGTCATGCGCCGCACGGACGGCATCACGGACGACGGCGGCGGGAAAGGAGGGCGCCAGGTCACCGGCGCCCCGGTCGATCCAGTCCCCCACCAGCTTGACCCAGCCGTCCCCGCCCCGGGCCTGCTTGCGCACGGCCTCAACGAGGCCCTCGGGTTCGACTTCGTGCGCGAAGCCGCGCAGGTAGCGGCGGGTCCGGGCGATGTGCCGGCCGGCGCGGATCAGCACCGGGAATTCCTTGCCGCCCTGCATCCAGCGGGTATCGGCGGGCGAGCCCGCATCACGGACCAGGAGGGTCCCGGCGTTGACGTCGGCCAAGGCTTGTTCCTGCGCCACGGCGGCTTCCACCGGCCCGGCGGGGCCCAGGCCTATGTGGCAGTGGGCGTCCGCGAAGCCCGGCAGCACCCAGCCGTCAAGCACCCGGTCAGGCGGTGGAGCGGGCCGGTGGAAGGTGAGCCTGCCGTCCACCGACCAGAGTCCGTGCCGCACCTGGTCCGGCGCAGCCAGGACGGGTCCGCGAAAGTGAATGATTCCTGCCATCCGGGCGTCCTTTCGTTGCCCGGACAGGCTAGCATCATCGATTGTTACAACGGACTTACGGAGGGCTGTGGTAGCTTCGTTGCTGACCACACGGGTGCCCTTGCAGGGGCTGAGATCGGGCTGACGCAGCCTGCGACCGTTGAACCTGTCCGGGTAATGCCGGCGAAGGAAGTGAGTATTCCCTTGAGTACGCAAAACACCCAGTTGAACCCTGCCCGCACGCTGTCCGGTTCCGATTCGGCCAGCGGCCCCGGCACCGGATCCACTCCGCAGGTGACGCAGTCCCTGAAGTCACATTCCCTGGCCTGGATCGACGATGCCGGTTCCGGAATCCGGGTCCCGGTGACCGAAATTGCCCTGGAGCCATCACCCAACGGACGGCCGAACGCACCCTTCCGGACCTACCGGACGGCCGGGCCGGGAAGTGATCCTGTGCGCGGCCTGCAGCCCTTCCGCGCCGAATGGATTGTGGCGCGCGGGGACACGGAAGCCTACAGCGGCAGGGAACGCAACCTGCTCGACGACGGACGCTCGGCCGTGCGCCGCGGTGCAGCCTCTGCGGAGTGGAAGGGCGCCCGGCCGGTGCCCCGCCGCGCCGTCGACGGCAGGACGGTGACCCAGATGCACTACGCCCGGCAGGGCATCATCACGCAGGAAATGCGCTTCGTGGCGCTGCGGGAGAACTGCGACGTGGAACTGGTCAGGAGCGAGGTTGCCGCCGGGCGCGCCATCATCCCGAACAACATCAACCACCCCGAGTCCGAGCCGATGATCATCGGCAAGGCCTTCCTGGTGAAGATCAACGCCAACATCGGCAACTCGGCGGTGACGAGCTCCATCGCCGAGGAGGTGGACAAGCTCCAGTGGGCCACCCAGTGGGGCGCTGACACGGTCATGGATCTGTCCACGGGGGACGACATCCACACCACCAGGGAATGGATCATCCGCAACTCGCCCGTCCCGATCGGGACCGTCCCGATCTACCAGGCGCTGGAAAAAGTCAACGGCGAGGCCAACGCGCTGACCTGGGAAATTTTCCGGGACACCGTCATTGAGCAGTGCGAGCAGGGCGTGGACTACATGACCATCCACGCCGGCGTGCTGCTGCGGTACGTCCCGCTCACGGCCAACCGGGTGACGGGCATCGTCTCGCGCGGCGGCTCCATCATGGCCGGCTGGTGCCTGGCCCACCACCAGGAAAACTTCCTCTACACGCACTTTGACGAACTCTGCGAAATCTTCGCCAAGTACGACGTCGCGTTCTCCCTGGGCGACGGTTTGCGTCCCGGGTCGACGGCGGACGCCAACGACGCTGCCCAGTTCGCCGAACTCGACACCCTCGCCGAACTCACGCAGCGCGCCTGGGAGTTCGACGTGCAGGTCATGGTGGAAGGCCCCGGCCACGTGCCGTTCCACCTGGTCCGGGAAAACGTGGAGCGGCAGCAGGAGCTGTGCAAGGGCGCGCCGTTCTACACGCTGGGACCGTTGGTGACCGATATTGCGCCCGGCTATGACCACATCACCTCGGCGATCGGGGCCACCGAAATCGCCCGGTACGGTACCGCCATGCTCTGCTATGTCACGCCCAAGGAACACCTGGGCCTGCCCAACAAGGACGATGTGAAGACCGGCGTGATCACCTACAAGATCGCAGCCCACGCGGCGGACTTGGCCAAGGGCCACCCGGGAGCCCACGAACGGGACGACGCATTGTCCAAGGCGCGGTTCGAGTTCCGCTGGCGGGACCAGTTCGCGCTCTCGCTGGACCCGGTGACGGCGGAAGAGTTCCACGACGAGACGCTGCCGGCCGAACCTGCCAAGACGGCGCACTTCTGCTCCATGTGCGGACCCAAGTTCTGCTCGATGCGGATCAGCCAGGACATCCGGAACGAATACGGGTCAGCCGACTCGCAGGCGGCCCTGGCGGACATGGCCTCCGGGATGCGGGAGAAGAGCCAGGAATTCCTGGCCGCGGGCGGCAAGGTCTACCTGCCGGAACTGCAGGTGCCTGCCGGCAGCTAGGAGGCCCGGGCCGGTTGGCTCCGGCTGACATCGCTGATGAACTGCCGGATGGCCCGGTCGCCCTCCACGGAGTCATGGGGCCGGTGCCCGCCCGCGGCAACGCGGTGCAGGGCGCCGGTCTCCCGCAGGTAACCGGCAATTTCCTCGTACAGCGGTTCCCAGCCCCCGGTGAGGACGAGCGTGGGGACGCCGGGAACAATGTGCAGGGGCGCTTCCCACGATGGGACCTGGAGCCGCAGCCGGCGTGCGGAGCGTTTCTCCTCCGGGGTGGCCGGCTGTTGGAGATCGGTGGCATAGACCCGCCGGACGAATTCCCGCTGGAAGTCCTCGTCACCGAGCTGGTGGCGGACATCCAGGAGTGGCTTCATCAGGCTGATATGTGCCGCCGTGGCCGGCAGTTCTGCGGTCAGGGAAAGGCACGCCGGTTCAACCAGGGTCAGCGAATAGACGAGGTCGGGGCGTTCGACGGCGGCCATCATGGCAGGGATTGCGCCCTGGGAGTGTGCCACCACATGTCCCCCGGCGGCACCGCGGCCATCATCCGCCAGGGACCGCAGCACGATGGCCGTGTCCTCGGCAAAGGATGATTCCACCGGTTCCGCGACGGCGTCATAGCCCTGCCGGCGAAGGAACAAGGCGTCGAAGGACAGCGCCATGCCGTGCTGCCGGGGCCACGCGGCGGCGCCGAAAGCTCCGGCGCCGTGCACGAAAACTACCCGCTGCTTGAACATGACCCAACCCTATTCCACGGCACCGACATCCCAACGGAAAAGCGCCAGGTGTCGTCTTGGGCGGTCAAAACGGCACCTGGCGCTTCCTGAAGCGGGAGAACTGCTACTTGCCCAGGAACTTGTCGAAGCCCTTGGGGAGGTTCAATTGCGCGGGATCGAAGTCGCCGCCCTGCTGGCCAAACGCGGCACCGGTGGGCAGCGCCTTGCCTGCATTGGCGCGCCGGGCTTCGGCATCCTTGCGCTCCTGCGCAGCCTTGGCCGGGTTGCCCGACTTCGCCTTCTTCTTCGGCGCGTTCTTGGCGTTCTTCCGCGCACCCCCGCCGGCACCGGGCATCCCCGGCATCCCGGGCATTCCCGGCATGCCGCCCTGGGCCATTTTCTTCATCATCTTCTGGGCCTGCGCGAAACGTTCCAGCAGGCCGTTGACCTCGGAGACGTGGACGCCGGAACCGCGGGCGATGCGCGCGCGGCGGGATCCGTTGATGATCTTCGGTGCAAGCCGTTCATGCGGCGTCATGGACCGGACGATGGCCTCGACGCGGTCGATTTCGCGCTCGTCGAACTGCTCCAGCTGCTGCCGGATGTTCTGCGCACCCGGCATCATCATGAGCATCTTCTTCATGGAGCCCATGTTGCGGATCTGCTGCATCTGGGCCAGGAAGTCTTCCAGGGTGAAGTCTTCCTGGTCGGCGAACTTCTTCGCCATCCGGGCCGCTTCGTCCTTGTCCCAGGACTTCTCGGCCTGCTCGATCAGGGTGAGCACGTCGCCCATGTCCAGGATGCGTGAGGCCATCCGGTCCGGGTGGAAGAGTTCGAAGTCGTCCAGGCCTTCGCCTGTGGAGGCGAACATGACGGGCTTGCCGGTGACCGAAGCGACCGACAGCGCGGCACCGCCGCGTGCGTCGCCGTCGAGCTTGGACAGCACGATGCCGGTGAAGTTCACGCCCTCATCGAAGGCGAGGGCCGTGTTGACGGCGTCCTGGCCGATCATGGAGTCGATCACGAAGAGGACTTCGTTGGGAACGATGGCGCGGCGGATCTGGCGGGCCTGCTCCATCATGTCCGCGTCTACGCCGAGGCGGCCGGCGGTGTCAACGATCACGACGTCGTGCAGCTTCTGGCGCGCTTCCTCCACGCCGGCACGGGCGACGGCCACCGGGTCACCGGCAGGGTGGTCCAGTTCGGTGGACGTGGCGCCTGGGTGCGGGGCGAAAACGGGCACGTTGGCGCGCTGGCCCACCACCTGGAGCTGGGTGACGGCGTTGGGGCGCTGAAGGTCGCAGGCCACCAGCATGGGGCTGTGGCCCTGGGCCTTCAGCCACTTGGACAGCTTGCCCGCCAAAGTGGTCTTGCCCGCGCCCTGGAGGCCGGCAAGCATGATGATGGTGGGACCGTTCTTGGCCAGCCGGATCCGGCGGGTTTCGCCGCCAAGGATCTCCACGAGCTCCTCGTTGACGATCTTGACGATCTGCTGGCTGGGATTCAGCGCACCCGAAACCTCGGCACCGAGCGCACGTTCGCGGACCTTCCCGGTGAATTCGCGTACCACCGCAACGGCGACGTCTGCGTCCAGCAGGGCACGGCGGATCTCCCGGACGGTGGCATCGACGTCGGCCTCGGTGAGGCGGCCCTTGCCGCGGAGATTTTTGAAGGTTGCTGTCAACCGGTCAGAGAGTGAATTGAACACGCGCCGTGAACTTCTTTCAAGAGATGATCGGGACTCGACTACCTAGGGTATCAAGTCAGCCACGGTAGATGGCATGCTGGCCAAATGACGAGCCAAACATCTGTGCAGACCCTGCTCATTCTCGGTGCCTCGGGCGACCTGACCGGCCGGCTCCTCCTCCCCGGCCTGGCCCGGCTGGCGGCGGCGGGCCGGGCGGATGGCCTCCGGCTGGTGGGCGCCGGATCGGATCCGTGGACCTCGGAACAGTGGCAGGAGCGGGTCCGGTCCTCGTTCGCCGCGGCAGCCGGCGCAGCGGACGGCCAGGGAAAGGAAGCCCTGGAGTCCTTGCAGAAGGAGACGGCGTACCACCAGGTGGATGTCACGGCCAAGGGTGCCCTTGCGGCCCTGCTGGCAGGGCTCAAGGGCCCCGTTGCCGTCTACTTTGCGCTTCCGCCCCGCATCAGCCAGCAGGCCTGCGAGACGCTCCAGCCAGCGGAGGTTCCGGAGGGCACCCGGCTGGTGATGGAGAAGCCGTTCGGCTCCAGCGAGGAGTCGGCGCGCTCCCTGAACCGTACCCTCGCGCGCCTGGTTCCGGAGGACCACATCCACCGCGTGGACCACTTCCTGGGCAAGGCGACCGTACTGAATATCCTGGGCCTGCGGTTTGCCAACAACTTCCTGGAGCCGGTGTGGAACCGGCAGCACGTGGAAAAAGTGGAGATCTTCTTCGACGAAGACCTGGCCCTTGAGGGCCGCGCCCGCTACTACGACGGTGCCGGCGCACTCCGCGACATGATCCAGAGCCACCTGCTGGAGGTTATGGCCCTCATGGCTATCGAGCCTCCCGCCACCATCGGCGAGCGCGACCTCCGCGACGCGGTCTCCAGCGTCCTTCGGGCCAGCAGCGTCCGCGCCCCGTTCACCGACACAACCCGCAGGGCGCGCTACACGGCGGGGTCGCTGGCAGGGAAGGCCGTCCCCGACTACGCGAAGGAAGAGGGGGTGGATGCCGGCCGGGGAACGGAGACACTTGCCGAGATCCAGGTGGACATCGACAACTGGCGCTGGCAGGGCGTGCCGTTCATCCTGCGCTCCGGGAAGGCGCTGGGCGACAAGCGCAAGGAAGCCGTGGTCACCTTCCTTCCCGTGCCGCACCTGCCCCGGGGCTTCACGGGGGTGGACTCCCCCAACCAGCTGCGGATCGGTTTTGGCCCGGACACGCTGGAGTTCGACGTCGACGTCAACGGCCCCGGGAACATTTTCAGCCTGGGCCGGGTCACCCTGGAGGCGGAATTGAGCGCCTCCGACCTGCTGCCGTACGGCGAAGTGCTGGAGGGCGTGTTGACCGGAGACCCGTTGCTGTCCGTGCGCGGCGACACCGCGGAGGACTGCTGGCGGATCGTCGAGCCGGTGCTCAAGGCGTGGGCAAAGAATGAGGTCCCGCTGGAGGAGTACGACGCCGGTTCGGCCGGCCCGGCGTCCTGGCCCACCAACGGCGGGGCCGGCGCGGGCGACGGGGACTGAGAAGGGCGTGGCACCTGGGGCGTGAACGCAGACGGSGGGCGGGAACCTTTSGGTTCCCSCCCGCCGTGCTGATGCGTTCAGGTGTTCCTGACCGCAGGAACGGTTTGTTCCGCCTAGATGGCGGCTACTCCGCGTTCCCCGGTCCGGACGCGCACTGCTTCGTGGACGTCAATGGTCCAGACCTTGCCGTCCCCGGCCCTGCCGGTGTTGGAGCTGGCGATGATCACGTCCAGGATGTCGTCGGACTGTTCGTCGGTGGCCAGGACTTCAACCCGGATCTTGGGAAGCAGGTCCACGTTGTATTCGGCTCCCCGGTACACCTCGGTGTATCCGCGCTGGCGTCCGTATCCGCTGGCTGCGCTGACGGTGAGTCCCTGTACGCCGTAGGCCTCCAGTCCTTCCCGGATGGCTTCGAGCTTTTCCGGCCTGACGATTGCAGTGATCAGTTTCATGCCCCCACGCTTTCCTTGCCTGTTGCCGGCTGTGCCTTCTGGGCTCCGGTTGCGGATTCCCGGGTTTCCGCTTGGGTCTTGCCAGTCACCATGTCGTGCAGCGGCTGGAAGCTGCCACCGTGGCCGCCGACACCGAACTCGTAGGCAGTCTCCGCGTGCAGGCTGAGGTCTGCGCCGGCGATTTCCTGGTGCTCGGAGATGCGGAAGCCCATGGTCTTGTGGATGGGGAAGGCGATGATCAGGGTCATCACGCCGGTGAAGGCGATGGAGAGCAGTGCTGCCAGGACCTGGGCCACCAGCTGGGTTGTGCCGCCGCCGTAGAACAGGCCGGCAGCACCCTGGTCGGGGGTGGCGAGGAAACCGATGGCCACCGTGCCGATGACACCTGCGACGAGGTGGACACCCACGACATCCAGGGAGTCGTCGTAGCCGAGCTTGAACTTCAGGCCGACCGCCAGGGCCGAGGCGATACCGGCGACGACGCCCAGGGCAATCGCACCGAGCGGTGAGACGTTGGCACAGGCCGGAGTGATGGCGACCAGGCCTGCCACCACACCGGAGGCGGCGCCGAGCGAGGTGGGGTGGCCGTCCCGGATACGTTCGACGGCGAGCCAGCCCAGCATGGCGGCGGCCGGGGCTGCCAGGGTGTTGATCCAGATCAGGCCTGCCTGCTCGACCGTGGCAGCGGCGCCGGCGTTGAAGCCGAACCAGCCGAACCACAGGATGGCTGCGCCGAGCATGACGAACGGAATGTTGTGCGGGCGGTGGTTCGGGTCCTTGCCGAAGCCCTTCCTGTTACCGATGATCAGCACCAGCACCAGGCCGGCAACACCGGCGTTGATGTGCACCACGGTGCCTCCGGCGAAGTCGATGACCGGAGCGAAGGTCTGGCCGAACCAGCCGTCCTTGGAGAACAGTCCGCCACCCCACACCATGAAGGCCAGCGGTGCGTAGACCAGTGTGGCCCAGATGGGCGTGAAGATCACCCAGGCCGAGAATTTTGCGCGGTCCGCGACCGCGCCGGAGATCAGCGCGACGGTGATGATCGCGAAGGTGGCGGCGTAGCCCACCTTGAGCAGGTCCGCCGGGTCCGTGAAGTTGTGCAGGCCAAAGTGGCTGAACGGGTTGGCGAAGATCTGGAAGAAGTTGTCCTCGTTGCTCGTGGACATCGAGGCGCCCCACAGGACCCACGTGATGCCGACTGTTCCGATGGCGACGAAGCTCATCATCATCATGTTCAGTGCCGACTTGGCGCGCGTCATGCCGCCATAAAAGAATGCCAGGCCCGGGGTCATGAACAGCACGAGTGCTGCAGCAACCAGGAGCCAAACGAGCCCTGCGGTGAGTTCCATGGCCTACGTCCTCTCTTGCTTTCGGTGCGGACTTGTCCGCCTGCCAACGCCTTTTGCGTCCTGTAACGAGTGTGTCGTTGGCGTGTTTCGGCCGCGGAGGTTTTAGATTGCGGGCCTGTTACAACAACCTCTAGGAAGTAAATGGTGCATATCCGCCTTGTTACGGTTATGTTTCCGCACCCGCGCAGCCACCCGGCTCCCTTTCCAGCAAGGACTTCAGGACCATGACGGCACCACCCCCGGTAAACGGCGCCAGCGCAAGGATTTTTGGACGTCTGAGGCCGCAACGGGAGAAGCTTCCGCGCGACATCAAGGTGATGCTGGCCGCGGCGTTCCTCATCGCCCTTGGCTTCGGGCTTGTTGCCCCCGTATTGCCGCAATTCGCAACAACCTTTGGGGTGGGAAACACCGAGGCCGCCGTCATCGTGGCGATCTTTGCGTTCATGCGCCTCGCCTTCGCTCCGGCCGGGGGCGCGCTGATCGGCAAACGTGGCGAACGCCCCATCTACGTTGCCGGGCTGTTGATCGTGGCGCTGTCCACAGCTGCGTGCGCATTCGCGCAGGACTACTGGCAGCTCCTGCTGTTCCGGGGCCTGGGCGGCGCGGGCTCGGTGATGTTCACCGTTGCCTCGATGGCCCTGGTGGTCCGGCTGGCGCCGCCGAAGAGCAGGGGCCGGGTCTCGGGCGCCTACGCGTCGGCGTTCCTGATCGGGAACGTCTGCGGCCCGATCGTGGGCGGGCTGCTGGCCGGGCTGGGGCTGCGGGTCCCGTTCCTGGCATACGCCGGCGCCCTGCTCGTGGCCGCGTTCGTGGTGCAGACACAATTGAGCCACCAGCGCCGTGGCGCCGGCGAAACACAGAAGCGCGCCCCGGACATGCGTTTCGGCGATGCCCTGGCGGCCGGAACCTACCGGTCGGCGCTCCTGTCCAGCTTCGCCAACGGCTGGGCCACCTTCGGCGTCCGGATGGCAACGGTGCCGTTGTTCGCCGCGGCCGCCTTTGGGGCGGGGCCGCAGGCGGCAGGCCTGGCGCTGGCGGTATTTGCCGCCGGCAACGCGGCCGCCCTGGCCTTTTCGGGGCGGCTCGCGGACTCCCTTGGACGCAAGCCCATGATGATTTCCGGACTGGTGGTGGCCGGCCTGTCAACCGCGTCGATCGGCATCACCCACGATCTGCCCTGGTTCCTCGCGGCGTCGACGCTGGCCGGCGTCGGATCCGGTCTCTTCGGCCCCGCGCAGCAGGCCGCCGTGGCGGACGTGATCGGCAATGGCCGCTCCGGCGGCAAGGTGCTGGCCGCGTATCAGATGACCTCCGACGTGGGCGCGATCGTGGGACCGGTCGTAGCGGGCCTGCTGGCGGACGGCCTGGGGTTCGGCTGGGCGTTCGCGGTCACCGGCGCCATGCTGCTGCTGGCAGCCGGCGGCTGGCTGCCCACCCGGGAAACCCTCCGCACGGCCGCGGACTGACGCAGGTTAGTTCAGCAGCGCGTCAACAAAGCTTTCGGTATCGAACGGCGCGAGGTCGTCGGCGCCTTCTCCGAGGCCCACGAGTTTGACGGGGACGCCCAGTGACTTCTGGATGGCGACGACGATGCCGCCCTTGGCGGTTCCGTCCAGTTTGGTCAGGACGATGCCGGTGATGTTGACCACCTCGGAGAAGACCCGCGCCTGGTTCAGGCCGTTCTGGCCAGTGGTGGCGTCCAGCACCAGCAGGACCTCGTCCACCTCGGCCAGCTTCTCCACCACGCGCTTGACCTTGCCCAGTTCGTCCATCAGGCCCACCTTGTTCTGCAGGCGGCCGGCGGTGTCGATCATGACGACGTCGACTTCCTGCTCGATGCCTGCCTTCACCGCTTCGTAGGCGACCGACGCCGGGTCCGCGCCGTCAATGTCGGACTTCACGGTGGGAACACCAACGCGCGCCCCCCAGGTTGCCAGCTGCTCCGCGGCGGCGGCCCGGAAGGTGTCCGCTGCGCCCAGCAGGACGTCCTTATCCTCTGCTACCAGCACCCGGGCGAGTTTGCCCACGGTGGTGGTCTTTCCGACGCCGTTGACGCCCACCACCATCATGACGGCGGGCTTGTCCGCGTGCCGCTCAACGTTAAGGCTGCGGTCCATGGTGGGATCGACCAGCTTGATAAGTTCTTCACGGAGCATGGCCTTGACGTGTTCGGGGGTCCTGGTGCCCAGGACCTTGACGCGTTCCCGGAGCGCGTCCACCAGCTGCATGGTGGGCTCGGTGCCCAGGTCCGCGAGCAGGAGTGTTTCCTCCACCTCATCCCAGACGCCTTCGTCGATCCGGTCGCTGGACAGCAGGGCCAGCAGGCCCTTGCCCATGATGTTGTTGGAGCGGACCAGCCGCTCCCGCAGCCGGGAGAGGCGCCCTGCGACAGGCAGCGGGGTTTCGACCGGAATGGTTTCCAACCCGGCAGCATCGTCCGGGACCGCGGTGGTGTCGAGGTCGTCGAGTTCGACGCCGGCGGGGCCCCCGCGCTCGATGGTTCCGGTGCTGTCCTCCACCGCCGTGCCGCCCCCGGAGCGGACCTCGGGATCGTTTGCGTCCCGGGTCTCCGGGTAACGGGTGATGTTCCTCCGCGTCTTGACCAGGACCGGGATCAGCCCGCCGATGACCACCAGGGCAACAAGGATGGACAGGACAATGGGAAGGATGTCATTCACTCCCCTAGCTTCTCACACACGGTCCGCCCGGTTCGGGCGCCGGCAGGGCGCCTGACCTGCCCCGATGCCGGTGGCATGGGGCTGCTACACCTCGGCGCCGAGGCGCTGGCTGATGACGGTGGAAACGCCGTCGCCCCGCATGGTGACGCCGTACAGCGCGTCCGCCACCTCCATGGTCCGCTTTTGGTGGGTGATGACGATCAGCTGGCTGGACTCCCGGAGTTCCTCGAAGATGGTGATGAGGCGGCCCAGGTTGGTGTCGTCCAGGGCAGCCTCCACTTCGTCCATGACGTAGAACGGGGACGGCCGGGCTTTGAAGATGGCCACCAGCAGTGCCACCGCGGTGAGTGAGCGTTCGCCGCCGGAGAGCAGGGAGAGCCGTTTGATCTTCTTGCCCGCGGGGCGGGCCTCCACGTCAATGCCGGTGTTAAGCATGTCGTCGGGCTCGGTCAGGACCAGGCGGCCCTCGCCGCCGGGGAAAAGCCGCTCGAAGACCCTGACGAACTGGGCCTGGGTGTCCTCGAAGGCTTCCGCGAACACGCGCTGGACCCGGTCATCCACCTCTTTGATGATGTCCAGCAGGTCCCGGCGGCTCGCCTTGAGGTCCTCCAGCTGCGTGCTGAGGAACTGGTGCCGCTCCTCCAGCGCCGCGAATTCCTCCAGCGCCAGGGGGTTTACCTTGCCCAGGCTGGCGAGGTCCCGTTCGGCCTTCCGCAGCCGTTTCTCCTGTTCCTGCCGCACGTAGGGTTTGCCTTCCCTGATCTCCTCGCCGCCTGCATCGACGGGAGCGCGCAGGGCCGCCCATTTGTCGCCGGATTCCTCCGCCGGCACCGGAACCGGGACGTGCGGGCCGAACTCCGTGACCAAGGCCTCCGGCGTGATGCCCAGTTCGTCCACGGACCGGGTTTCCACCGCCTCGATCCTGGCCCGCTGCTGCGCCCGGGCAAGTTCGTCGCGGTGCACATTGTCAGTCAGGTCCGCCAGTTCACGGGCCAGGGCGTCGTTCGAGTCCCGGATGTCCCGCAGTCCGCGGTCCCGCAGCTCCCGGTTCTCCTCTGCCAGGTCGCGTTCGTGCCGGGCGAGCTCGACGGAGACGTCCACGTAGCCAAGGGCCACGTCCACCCCAGCGGAAACGGCCGCGGCCCGCCGGGCCTGGCTGCGGCGGCGCCGCGCGCGTTCGGCTGCTTCCTCGCGGGCCCGGCGTTCGGTGGCGGCCGCGCGTTCCAGGGAGACGGCCCGGTTGCCGGTGGCTGCCAGCTGTTCCTCGGCGCTGCGGAGTGACAACCGTGCTTCCACCTCGGCGGCGCGTGCGGCGGACGCGGCACCCGCCAGCTCGTCGCGGTGTTCGGTGGAGGGTTCCTGCTCGACGGGTGCTTCCTGGGCAGCGGCAAGCCGGGCGGTGATGGCCGCGAGCGCTTCTTCCTCGGCAGCGACGTTCTCTTCGGCGCGGGCCAGGGAGGCTGCCAGGCGTTCACTTTCGCCGACGGCGCTGCGCAGCACCGAGTTGAGGTGGCCCAGGCGTTCGGCGACGGCGGCGAGCCGGGCATCGGATTCGTGCAGCCGGTCCAGGGCTGCGTCCGCGTCTTCCTGCGCCGCGGTGCGCCGGGCCTCGGCGGCGGCCAGGGCGAACCTGTTCCGCTCAAGATCCGCGGTGACCGCCGTAAGTTCGCGCCCGGCGTCGTCCACTGCGGCCTGCACCTCCAGGAGGGACGGTGCTTTCGCCGAACCGCCCGTGGCCGAGACGGCGGTAAACACGTCCCCCTCCCTGGTGACGGTCGTGACGCCGGGCAGCGCGGCCACGAGCGCCGCAGCGGCATCCATTCCGGTGACGACGACGGTTCCGGACAGCAGGTGCCGGACCAGTGAAACCTCCACCGCCGGGCCGTCCACCAGCCCGGCAGCCCACCGGGCTTCGTCGGGGAGCTCCACGTCCAGGGCGTCCCGCGGCTGGTCGGCGGCAGCGGAGGCGAGGAGCAGGGCAGCCCGGCCGCCGTCGTCGTCCTTGAGGACCTGCAGGACCGCGGCCGCCGCTTCTCCGTCCTGGACCAGGATGGCCTCCGACGCCTGCCCGAGTGCCGCCGCGATTGCGGCCTCGAAACCGGCCTGCACCGTCAATGCGGCCGCAAGGCTGCCCCGGACTCCCGGCAGCCCGGCATCCAGCGCGTGCCGGGCACCGTCCTTGCGGTCCAGGCCCAGCTTCAGGGCCTCCAGGCGCGCGGCCAGGGCGTCGCGTTTGCGGATGCCCTCGTTGACGGCGTTCTTGAGGCCCGCGATGTCGCCAAGCACCGCATCGAGCACGCCGCTGGCGGCCTCGTAATCGGCGTCGAGGGACTCTTCCCCCTCCTCCACTCCTGCGACCTGGTTTTCCAGGGCCGTGAATTCGGATTGTGCCTTGGCGCGCCGCTCGGTACCGGCGGCAAGGGATTCGCGGAGCCTGCCCAGCTCCGCCTGGGCTGACTCCATCCGGGACCGCGCTGCGGCGACCTGCCCGGCCAGGCGGGCCAGGCCTTCCCTGCGATCAGCGGCCGCCCGCAGCTGGGCGGTGAGCCGCTGGTCTTCGGCGCGCGCAGCCTGCTCGGCGTCGGCCTTCGCGGTGCTTGCGGCGTCCAGGGCGCCGCGCCGGCGCACGATATCCGTTTCGAGCTCGGACAGCTCCTGCCGCACCCGTGCGGCCTGTCGTTCCAGTTGTTCCGGATCCCGCCCGGCAGGCGCCGGGGCGTCGTCGGACCCCAGCAGGCGGCTGCGTTCGGTGGCCAGCGTGCCGAGGGAACGGAGCCGTTCCCGGGCGGTGGACAGCCGGTACCAGGTGTCGCGGGCAGCGTTGAGCCGGGGCGTGGCCGCCGCAGCCAGTTGTTCCAGCGCCGCCTGCTGCCTGCGGCCGGCTTCCAGTTCCTGTTCGACGGCGGTCCGCCTGGCTTTGAGCGCGGCTTCGTCGGCCACATCCTGTTCCAGGGCCTGCTGAAGCTGGACAAGGTCATCGGCCAGGAGGCGCGCCCGGGCGTCCCGGACATCGAACTGGACGCGCTGGGCTCGGCGCGCCACTTCCGCCTGCTTGCCGAGGGGCGTGAGCTGGCGGCGGATCTCCCCGGTGAGATCGGTCAGCCGCTGGAGATTGGCCTGCATCGCCTCCAGTTTGCGGACGGTCCGCTCCTTGCGCCGGCGGTGCTTGAGGATGCCCGCGGCCTCCTCGATGAAGCCGCGCCGGTCCTCCGGGGTGGCGTGCAGGACCCGGTCCAGCTGCCCCTGGCCCACAATGACGTGCATTTCCCGGCCCAGCCCGGAATCCGACAACAGTTCCTGGATATCGAGCAGCCGGCAACCCGCCCCGTTGATGGCGTACTCGGATCCACCCGTCCGGAAGAGGGTCCGTGAGATGGTCACTTCGCTGTACTCGATGGGCAGGGCGCCGTCAGTGTTGTCGATGGTCAGCGAAACATGGGCACGTCCCAGCGGCGGCCGGCCCGATGTCCCGGCGAAGATGACATCCTCCATCTTGCCGCCGCGGAGGGTTTTGGCGCCTTGCTCGCCCATGACCCAGGCCAGTGCATCAACCACGTTGGACTTGCCGGAGCCGTTGGGACCCACGACGGCGGTGACGCCGGGTTCGAAGTCGAAGGTGGTGGCCGACGCAAAGGACTTGAACCCCCGGACGGTGAGGCTTTTGAGGTGCAAGGCTTTCCTGGTCTCCTGGCGGGGTAGGGAACGATGCTGGAACCGGCTCCCTATAATCTACTGCGCAGGAGCGACATTTCCCGTCCAGCACTCCGCGGCCGGCGCCGGCGCCTCCGGCCAATATGCATGTTCGGGCGCTGCAAAGGCATAGTTAAGCTCTTGAGCCTGCGTTTATGTGGGTACAGTCACCGCATGAATGCGGGACGGAAACGAAGAGGGGCTTGAATTGGCAGGTAATGCAACCTTCCGCCACAGCAACACCGCGCTGCTCTCGGTCAGCAGCGTTGAAGCTCCGAGGATTGTGAGCTCCACCGACTTCGACCGCCGGCTGGCGTCCACCCTGCAGCGGCTGAAGTTTCCGCCCCGGTTGCTTGAGCGCGTTGCCGGCATCACGCACCGCCGCTGGTGGGCCCCGGGAACCACGTTCGATGATGCTGCCATCGAGGCCGGCGCCAAAGCCCTGGCCGAGGCGGGCATCGAAGCGTCGGAGGTGGGCCTGTTGATCAACACGTCGGTGACGCGGCGCAACCTGGAACCCTCCGTCGCGGTGAAGATCCATCACGGACTGGGCCTGCCGTCGTCGGCCATGAACTTTGACCTCGCCAATGCCTGCCTGGGGTTCGTGAACGCCCTGACCCTGGCTGCCAACATGATTGATTCCGGGCAGATCCGGTACGCGGTGATCGTCAACGGCGAGGACGCCCAGATGACCCAGGAGGCCACGCTTGCCCGGCTGCAGCGCCCCGAAACAACGCGGGACGATTTCAACCGGGAGTTCGCCACGCTGACGCTCGGCTCCGGGGCTGCCGCCGCCGTCCTCGGCCCGGCGGACCAGCACCCGGGCGCCCACCGGATTGTGGGCGGCGTGATGCGAGCCGGCACCGAGCACCACGACCTCTGCGTGGGCGGCATCGACGGCATGACCACCGATACCAAGGGCCTGCTCGACGGCGGCCTGCAGCTGGTGGTCGATGCCTGGCATGAGGCCCAGCCGGAGTGGGACTGGGCGGAGATGGACCGCTACGTCACGCACCAGGTCAGCAATGCCTACACCCAAGCGATCATCACCGCGATCGATCTTGACCCGGACAAGGTCCCCATCACGTTCCCGCACTGGGGCAACGTGGGCCCGGCGTCTTTGCCGATGACCCTTGCTGCCGAGACCCAGTCCCTGGGAAGCGGTGACAGGGTGCTGTGCATGGGTGTCGGTTCGGGCCTGAACACCGCGATGCTGGAAATCGTTTGGTGATCGCGGCCTGGCCGGGCGTCGACGCCGAATGGTCGCGCCTGATCGATGTTCCGTCCACGGCGGCCGCGGACCCGGCAGGCACGGTGCACCGCTGGCACGTGCTGGACAACGGCAGCCAGCTGGAGCGGCTCGGCCTGGCCCCGGCCGGAACCCTGCTGTGCGTGCACGGCAACCCCACCTGGTCCTACCTGTGGCGGAGCCTGCTTGCCGCCGGAACCGATCCTGCCCGTCCCTGGCGCGTGGTGGCGGTGGACCAACTGGACATGGGCTTCTCCGAACGCACCGGTGTGTTCCGGCGTCTCGCTGACAGGATCAGCGACCTCGGCGACCTCACGGAGGCGCTGGACCTGGCCGGTCCTGTGGTCACCGCAGGCCACGACTGGGGCGGCGTGATCAGCCTCGGCTGGGCCCTGGCCCATCAGCAGCAGCTCGCCGGTGTGGTGCTCACCAACACGGCCGTCCACCAACCCGGCGGGTCCCGGATCCCGCCGGCGCTTCGCCTGGCGCTGCACCCGGCCGTGCACAAGTGGGGAACCAGGACGTCGGACGCTTTCCTCCGGGTGACGCATTCGCTCGCCAACCCGCCGCTCCCGCCGGAGATCCGGGCCGCGTACATGGCCCCCTACCGCGGGGCTTCCCGCCGCGACGGCGTGGGAAACTTTGTGGCAGACATCCCCGTGGACGCATCACACCCCAGCTACCCGGCGCTCAACCATGTGGCTGACGGCCTGCGCGCGCTGAACGTGCCGGCCCTGATGCTGTGGGGCCCGCGGGACCCGATCTTCTCTGACCGGTACCTCAAGGACCTCATCGGCCGGATCCCCGGCGCCAAGGTGCACCGCTACGAGGGCGCCGGGCACCTGCTCGCGGAAGACCGGAACATCGCACCGGCCGTTTTCGACTGGCTGGCGGCGAACGCCGCCGGAAGCGGTTCCGGGACGGAAGGAACGACGGCGGCCGACGGCTTAGGGCCGAAGGACGCCGGACTGGGCCCAGCCGCACCCGCTGCGCAGGGCGAATTCCGCCCCCTCTGGGCGCAGCTGCGTGAACTGGCAGCCGGGCCCTCCGGAAGCGGGACTGCCATTTCGGAAATGGCGCCCGACGGCAGCGTTGCCCGCTCGCTCAGCTGGGAAAGTCTCGAAAAGAGCGTTGCGGACCTGGCAGCCGGGCTCGCCGGCATCGGCATCGGCATCGGCAGCCGTGTGAGCCTGATGGTCCCGCCCGGGGTGGACCTGACCGTAGCCCTCTATGCCTGCCTGCGCCTGGGAGCCGTGGTGGTGGTGGCCGACGCCGGCCTGGGCACCAAGGGCCTTGGCCGTGCGGTGAAGGGTGCCACTCCGGACGTCCTGATCGGGATCGACAAGGCGCTGGCCGCAGCCCGGGCCCTCGGATGGGCCGCCAGGCTTGTCAGCGTGCGCGACCTGCCCGCCGCGCGCCGCCGCATCCTCGGGGTGGAAACATCCCTCGCCGACTTGGCACGGGCGGGTGCCCGGAGTGGACACGGCGCTGTCGGAAGTCCGGCCCCGGACCAGCCCGCAGCCGTGCTGTTCACGTCCGGCTCCACGGGGCCCGCCAAGGGCGTTGTCTATACGCACCGGCAGCTGGCAGCGATGCGGGATACCGTGGTTGAAACCTTCGGGATCCACCCGGGTGACCGCCTGGTGGCGGGCTTCGCGCCGTTCGCCCTGCTGGGGCCGGCCCTGGGTGTCGTCTCGGTGACCCCGGCCATGGACGTCACAGCCCCGCGTACCTTGACGGCGCGTGCCCTCGCGGAGGCGGCGTCGGCCATCAACGCAACCGTGGTCTTCGCCTCCCCTGCGGCGCTGCGCAATGTCCTGGCCACCCGTGGTGGCCTCACCGCTGACGGCGCCGCGGCACTGGCGCGCGTGGAACTGCTGCTCTCCGCCGGGGCTCCCGTGCCGGAAGCGCTCCTCGCCGAGGTGCAGGGGCTGCTGCCCCGGGCCTCGCTGCACACGCCGTACGGGATGACCGAAGCCCTTCCCGTCACCGACATCAGCCTTGAACTAATCCGAGCCGCCGGTGCCGACGCCGGAACGGTCCAGGGAGCAGGCAACGGGGTTTGCGTGGGCCTGCCCGTCCATGGCGCCCGGGTCGCCGTCGTCCCGCTGGCCGCGGATGGCACCGCTCCCGGGGACACCCCTGTGACGGAGCCCGGCGTCACGGGTGAGATCCTGGTCAGCGCTCCACATGTCAAGGACTCCTACGACCGGCTCTGGCTCACCCAGCAGGCAAGCGCCGGCACGGCCGGCTGGCACCGTACCGGGGATGTGGGCCACTTCGACGCCAAGGGACGGCTGTGGGTGGAAGGGCGCCTTGCGCATATCGTCACGGCGCCAGGGGCGGTGGTGACGCCGGTGGGCGCCGAACAAGCCATCGAATCCCTGGACGGCGTCCGCATGGCCGCCGTCGTGGGAGTGGGACCGGCAGGTACCCAGGCCGTCGTCGCGGTGGTGGAAACCGTGCCGCCTGCCCGCAAAGCCGGTCCTGCGGATGCCGGGCTGGCCGGACAGGTGCGTGCGGCGGCTGCCGCGGCCCGCGTGTCCGTGGCAGCGGTCCTGGTGGTGCCCGCCCAGCCCACCGATATCCGCCACAACGCCAAAATCGACCGGACCCGCCTGTCCCGCTGGGCGTCGAAGGTGCTGGCCGGCGGCCGTCCGGGGGCACCATGAAGGTCCTGGTCACCGGCGCAAGCGGGCTGTTGGGCCGGGAAGCAGCCGCGTTGCTGGTGCGCCGGGGCCACACCGTCGCCACCTTCCAGCGGCGCCCTTCCGGGGTCGACGGCGCCACGGACCGTTGCGGGTCCCTCACCGACGATGCAGCGGTCCGGGACGCGGTGCGCGACGTGGAAGCAGTAGTCCACCTTGCCGCCAAGGTTTCCTTCACGGGCCGAGCTGCGGAGTTTGACGAGGTGAACGTCCAGGGAACGCGGCGCCTGCTCCACGCCGCCCGCGAGGCCGGGGTGCGGGACGTGGTGTATGTGTCCTCCCCGTCCGTGGCCAATACGGGAGCCGCCATCGCCGGAGTGGGCGCGGAGCCGGCGGACCCGGACCACGCGCATGGCAACTACTCGCGCACCAAGGCCCGGGCCGAGTTGGTGGCCCTCGCCGCGGACGCCGCGGACTTCCGTGTCACCGCCGTGCGCCCGCACGTCGTATGGGGTCCGGGAGACACCCAGCTGGTGGAACGCGTGCTGGCGCGGGCCGCCCGGGGCGGGCTTCCGCTGCTCGATGCCGGCGCTGCCCTGATCGACACCACGTTCGTTGACAACGCGGCGGCCGCAATCGTCGCGGCATTGGACAGGATCGGGCACGTCCACGGGAGGGCCCTGGTTGTCAGCAATGGAGAACCCCGGCCTGTCGGCGAGCTGTTGGCGGGCATCTGCGCTGCCGGCGGGGTGCCGGCCCCGTCGTGGTCCGTGTCCGGCAAGCTTGCGCGGCTTGCGGGATCGGTGGTGGAGCGGGCCTGGCTCCGGGGCGGCCGGCAGGATGAACCGCCCATGACCGCTTTCCTTGCCGAACAGCTGTCCACGGCGCACTGGTTCGACCAGCGCGAAACCCGGAAGCTCCTGGACTGGGCTCCGGAGGTGTCGCTTGATGAGGGCCTGGCCCGGCTGGCCGAGTACTACCGGGGCGGCTCCACGGCAGGCACACGGCTTCCCTGAGGGCCGCGGAGCCGGAGCGTCAGCGAACGACGGCGGGTGACCAGGCGTGCTCGATGAAGAGCTGGGGTGCCGCGCCGGGTTCAAGGGACAGGGACCAGACGTCGCTGTCCGGACCGGCGCCGTCCCTGGGCATTCCGTACAGGATGGTGCCGTTGTCCAGCCACTCGATTTGATCGTCCAGGTCGCGTTGCTCGCCCAGTACCGTGATAGTCCCGGTGGTGAGGTCCAGGACGGCAGGCTGCCGGGCTCCGGCCAGGGTCCCCGAGGCGCTCTTCTTGAAGGCGATCCGCTGTCCGTCCGGCGAGATGGAGGGGCATTCGACGCCGGACGCGGTGATGGTGAGTGTCCGGGCGGCAATGTCCCCGTGCACCAGCCAGATGTTGCCTTGGGATGAAGCCGTGGCGTAGAAGTCATTGGGTTTTCCGGGGCTGAAGGTCACGCCCCAGATATTCCGGTCGGTGGCCTTGATCCGTGCGCCGTTGTCGATCAGGGCATAGTCTTCCAGGTTGGTGCGCACGCTTCCGTCTGCCGGGCCGATGATCGTTTGCGTGGAAAAACTTGACGAGGCATAGGAATGGCCGGAGACGAAGACGGTGGTGGCCACCAGGGAACCGTCCGGACTGATCCGTGTCCTGTTGGGAATCCCGCCGAGCGCCCACGTTCCCTGCTGCTGAAGGGAGGCGTCATAGGTGGACGCCTCGAAGGTGGTGGGCATTCCGTTCCTGGTCTCCAGGCAGCTGACCAGGTTCCGGGACGCGTACACCCGGTCGCAGGCTTTGCCGAGCAGAGTGCGGCGGCCATTGGGTTCGGAAAGGCTTGCCGTGGCTGCCTGCCCGAATCCTTGGCCTGAAGCCGTGTTCCTGAAGAGCACGAACGGCCCTGCAGGCAAAGCATCAGCGGAGGCGACCTGCACTTCCGGGGCAGCCTGTTGGCTGGCGCTTGACTGCTGGAAAGCGGTGAATGCCTGGGCCCCCGCTGCGCCGAGTGTGGCCACGACAACCACGAGCAGCAGGAGCAACCGGTTCCTCACGGGGCTTGCACCTTGGGTGTGCTGCCCCGGAACAGCAGGACAGCTGAGGCAAGGGCCGCCGCCAGCAGCACGGCAACGATGGCAATGGCGGTGCCCGGACCTGCCGTGTACCAGAGAACGCCGAATCCGGATGCGGCCGCCATGCGGCTGAGGGCAACCACCGTCTGAGCGGTGCCCAGGGCGGTGCCGAGTTTGTCGGGCGTGGCCAGCTGGCTGACCAGAGCTGCCAGGACCCCGTCCGTGGCGGCGTAGAAAAGCCCCAGGAGCAGGAGGCAGCCTATGGTGGCTGCGATTCCGGCCGCCGGCAGCCCGGCCAGCAGGTAGCAGGCCAACAAGGCACCATGGCCGGCGAGGAAGACCGGCACCTTTCCCCACCGGTCCGCTATCGTGCCGATCGGGACGGCGAACAGCAGGAAGGCAGCGTTGGTGCCCACGAACAACAGCGGGAACCACTGGATGGCGAAAGACTCACGGTGCTGGAGCAGGAGGTAGATGAAGCCATCGCCGATGGTGAGGACGCCCAACAAGCCGGCGGCGACCATGAGGCGGGCCAGGCCCGGCTCCCGCAGACGCGACCACCGCAACTGGGCCCAGCGGGCAGCGGGCCTGGACCGGTCGCGGTCCTGGCGCATCAGCCGGAGCCTGTCCGGCACCACCAGGAGAAGTACCGCGACCCCGATCACGGCGAAGGCCAGTGAGACGCCGAAGACAGTGCTGAAGCCATTGGGGATCAGCATCAGGATCAGGAAGGCAATGAGCGGGCCGGCCGCCGCACCGATGTTGTCCAGCATCCGGTGGACGCCGAAGGAACGGGCCAGGTACTCCGGCTGCGCCTCGGCCGAAATCATGGCGTCGCGCGGCGCCGTGCGGATACCCTTGCCGATCCTGTCGCCGGCGACGATGGCTGCGATGGCCCAGAAGCCGCCGGCCACCACGAACCCCACCCTTGCGAGCATGGACAACCCGTAGCCGGCTACGGCCACGTATTTCGGGTGGCCGGTACGGTCGGACACCCAGCCGGCGCCGATCCGGACGATGGCGCTGGCCCCTTGGTTGATTCCGTCGATGACCCCGAACGCGATGGTGGACAGACCCAGGTACCCGGTGACGTAGAGCGGGAGGATGGCGGCAACGGACTCGGATGAAATGTCCGTCATCATGCTGACCACGCCCAGCCAGATGATCACGGGCGATAACCGGAAGGCCGGGTGGACCGTGGCGGGACCTGCCGCGGCCTGGTCCCGTTGGCCGCCTTTGCGGTCCGAGATCGAGATATACAAGGGCTGCCTGTCCTTCCCGGGGCGGGAAGCGGTGCGCATTCAGCGGGCCCCACCCGACGTTCGTGCAAACAGTCTTGCAGCGGGCACGCCGCCGGCGGTACCGAAAAATCCGCAGACCTGTTGTGGAAACCTACCAGCGGCCGTTCCGCGGCCGGGGCTGGCACGTCGGGCACGTGTGGGACGAACGGTTCATGAACTGTTCGCGGCGGATGATCGACTGGATTCCGGCTGCGGCACAGCGTTTGCAGGGCTCGCCCTGGCGCCCGTAGGCGTTAAGGGACCTGTCGAAGTAGCCGGAGGCGCCGTTGACGTTGACATACAGGGAGTCGAAACTCGTGCCCCCGGCCGCCAGGGCGTCCAGCATCACCTCGCGGGAACTGTCCAGGACACGCTGGGCTTCGCCGCGGCGGAGCGTATCGGTGGCACGCGCATAGTGCAGTTTTGCGCGCCACAGGGCTTCGTCAGCGTAGATGTTGCCGATCCCGGAGACCAGCCCCTGGTCCAGGAGTGCCCGTTTGAGCCCGGTTTTGCGTTTCCGGAGGCGCTGGTAGAAGAGGTCGAAGGAGAACGCGGGGTCCAGCGGGTCCCGGGCAATATGGGCTGCTTCCGCCGCGATCAACGGAAGCGGCGATTCGGCGAGACCGCCGGGGCCACCGTCCTCCGTGGGCACCAGTGCAGTAACAAAGAGGCCGCCGAAGATCCGTTGGTCAACGAAACGCAGCTGGTCCGGCATGCCCTCACGCGGACTGAGCCGGAGCCTTACTTTGAGGTGCTTCTCATCGGGAACGCCGGGTCCCTGCATCAGCAGCTGCCCGCTCATTCCCAGGTGCGCCATCAGTGCCACGGCCGGCGCCTGGTGGGCTTCCTGATCTCCCGGTCCGGCAGCGCCGTTGTCCGTCAGCGGCATCCAGAGGAACTTGCCTCGGCGGACGACGTCGGACACCGTGGCGCCTTCGAGGTTGCCGATGAAGTCCCCGGCCCCGAGCCCATGGCGCCGGATGGAGCGCGGATCAAGGACATCGACGCCATGGATAGTCCTGCCACGGACCCAGCGGACCAGGCCGCGGCGCACCACTTCAACCTCGGGCAGTTCCGGCACGGACGCTACTTGGCGGCTGCGGAGCCGGCGGACGTACCGGCGGCCTCCTGGGCTTCAGCCCCGGACAGCACCCGCCAGGCGTCGGCCGCGGCTTCCTGTTCGGCTTCTTTCTTGGAGTGCCCGGAACCCTTGCCGTAGGCGTTGCCGCCGATGTTCAGGACGGCCGTGAACGTGCGGGCATGGTCCGGGCCCGAGCCGTCCACCGCGTAGTGGATGCTTCCGAGCTGCCTGCTGGCCGCAAGTTCCTGGATGCTGGTCTTCCAGTCGGTTCCGGCGCCCAGGGCGGCGGCATCCTTCAGCAGCGGACCGATCAGCCGCATGACCAGCCGGCGCGCGGTCTCGATGTCGTTGGAGACGTAGGTGGCGCCGATCAGGGCTTCCATGGTGTCCGCAAGGATGGAGGCTTTGTTCTTCCCGTGGGTGAGCTTTTCGCCCTGCCCCAGGTAGATGAATTCCCCGACGCCCAGGCTGCGTCCAATACCGGCCAGTGCCCGGGTGCTGACGACGGCGGAGCGGCGCTTGGCGAGCTCGCCTTCGGGCAGGTCCGGGTTGTCCCGGTACAGGGCATCGGTGACGGAGAAGCCCAGGATGGAGTCCCCCAGGAACTCGAGCCGCTCATTGGTGGGTATGCCGCCGTTCTCGTAGGCATACGAACGGTGGGTGAGCGCAAGACGAAGCGTCCCGGCGTCAATAGAGACACCGAGACGCTTCAGAAGCTCTTCAGTTGAAGACATCAGTCAGCCTGTTGGGCCGATTAGACGTCAGCGACCTTGCGGCCCTTGTACTCAAGGAACAGCGCGGTGCCAGCAGAGTCGGTAACGACCTTTGCCTGGTGCGGCAGGCTGTAGGTGATCTGGCCGTTCTCAACGGTCTTCACCAGGTGGGGGGCGGTCGCCTTCCACTGCGAGCGGCGGGCGCGGGTATTCGAGCGAGACATTTTCCGCTTGGGAACAGCCACGGCTAACTCATTTCTCTCTAGACAAACACGTACAAATCAATTTTGCCGGTCAGGCTTAGCCATATCAGCTAGGGCAGCCCAGCGAGGATCCAGGACCTCGTGGTGGTGCCCCGGCTCGTCTTCCAGGCGAGCTCCGCATTCGGAGCAAAGGCCCTGGCAGTCTTCCCGGCACACCGGCTGGAACGGCAGGTTGGTGACAACCGCGTCCCGCAACACCGGTTCAAGATCGATTACATCGTGCTCGACTCGACGTTGCTCTTCATCTTCTTCTCCGTCCGAAAGCTCAAGGCCTTCATAGAAGAAAAGTTCTTGCACATTGACCTCAAGGTCATACGCAAGGGGATCCAGGCATCGGCCGCATTCGCCGGTTACTTCGACGGCAGCGGTTCCTGATACCAGAATTCCTTCGTGTACGGCCTCAAGCCTCAGGTCGAGCTCGACATCCGAGCCTTCCTGAACGCCAATGAGCGCCACACCAAGATCACCTGGTGCGGGTACATGTTCCTTCAGTGTCCGCATGCTTCCCGGGCTGCGCCCGAGGTCCT
This sequence comes from Pseudarthrobacter sp. YAF2, assembly GCF_052113345.1. Taxonomy (NCBI): domain Bacteria; kingdom Bacillati; phylum Actinomycetota; class Actinomycetes; order Micrococcales; family Micrococcaceae; genus Pseudarthrobacter; species Pseudarthrobacter sp. YAF2. The sequence goes on from NZ_JBFRDA010000014.1 coordinate 43,258, forward strand.
TGACGTCGAACGCCAGGGGCGAACCAGCATCTCTTTTAATGAGAACTCCTGTTGAACATATGACCGACGTACCATCTTAGCCTGAAGAGCCATGGTGACTCAAACCGGCATGGGGCGGCGCCGAAGTACCCATCCAGCCTACCGTCTTGGCTGCTGTTCCGGGCCAGGCTCGCCGGTAACCAGGCGGCGGTGCACCGAACGCGGCACGTAGTCCGAGACACTGCCGCCCAATGCGGCCACCTCTTTGATCAGGGTGGACGACAAATGGACGTAACTGGCTTCGGCGGGGAGGAACACCGTTTCCACCCCGCTGAGCTGCCGGTTCATCGTTGCCATGGGAAGCTCGTAGTCGAAGTCCGACGACGAGCGCAGCCCCTTGACGATGGCGGACACCCCCCGATGGCGGCAGTATTCGGCGAGCAGCCCGGCGCCGACAGGCTCCACCACGATGCCCTTGAGCGAGGCCAACGTCTCGCGGGCCATGTCCAGCCGCTCTTCCAGGGTGAACATGTACTTCTTGGCGTAGTTGGTGGAGATGGCGACGATGACCTCGTCAAAAAGGCCGGCGGCCCTGGCAATGACTTCGAGATGGCCGTTGTGGATGGGGTCGAAGGAACCGGGGCACACAGCGCGTCTCATGGTCCGAACCTACCGCATGGAAAGGCCGGGATACCATGACTGGATGCATCCTCCACGGGAACTTTCCACGCCCCTGGCACCTGCTCCCTGGCAGCGGACCGCGCTCGGCGCCAACCTGCTGGCACCGGACGGCGGACTGGGCGTCACCATCTTCGAAGAGATGACCACCCTTGCCGTCCAGACCGGTGCCATCAACCTGGGCCAGGGCTTCCCGGACGAAGACGGGCCGCTGGAAATCAGGGAGGCAGCCCGTGCGGCCATCGCAGCCGGAGCCAACCAGTACGCACCCGGCAAGGGCATCCCGGCACTCCGGGAGGCGGTGGCCGCGCACCAGGAACGGTTCTACGGATTGACGCCGGATCCCGCCACGGAGGTCATCATCACCACCGGGGCCACAGAGGGCATCGCGGCTTCGCTGCTGGCTTTCGCGGGGCCCGGCGACGAGGTCCTGACGTTCGAGCCGTTCTATGACTCCTACGGTGCGGTCATCGGCCTCACCGGCGCCACCCATGTGACCGTACCGCTGGCCGCCCCGGATTTCATGCCTGACCTCGCCGCATTGGAGTCGGCCTTCAGCGACCGCACCCGCGTGGTGCTGCTGAATAATCCGCACAATCCCACCGGCGCCGTTTTTCCCAAGGCCGTCCTGCAGCGGGTAGTGGACCTCGCAGCCAAGCATGGCAGCATCATCGTCACTGACGAGGTGTACGAGCACCTCACGTTCGGCGTGGCCCATGTCCCGGTGGCAACGCTGCCCGGAGCCGCCGGGAACACCATCACCATCTCCTCTGCCGGAAAGACGTTCTCCCTGACAGGTTGGAAGGTCGGCTGGCTGACCGGGCCGGAAGACCTGGTGGCTGCGGTACGTACGGTGAAGCAGTTCCTCACATACAGCTCGGGAACGCCCTTCCAGTCGGCAATCGCCATGGGCCTCGGCCAGCCGGACGCCTTCTTCCACGGCATCGCGGCCACCCTGGAGAAGAAAAGGGACATTCTCAGCGCGGGCCTCCGGGACGCCGGCTTCGACGTCTTCACGCCCCGGGGCACCTACTTCGTCAACGTGGACACCGCGCCGCTGGGCATCACGGACGCCTTGGACCTCGCCCGACGCCTGCCGGCACTGGTGGGCGTTGCCGCCATCCCGGTTCCGGTGTTCTGCCACCCCGAGGGTGCGGAACGGACCCGAAGCCTGCTGCGCTTTGCCTTCTGCAAGAAAATCGGCGTCCTGGAGGAAGCTGCCGCCCGGCTGGCCACCCTCCGCGGCAGGCTCTGATGTCCGGCGGCGCCGCGGGGGCTGCCAGCCGGTTCCTGCGCACCACCGGCCAGCACGCCACGATCGAACCCGATGCGTTCACCGACGGCGGCTATGTGCTGACCATCGGCGGAGCGGAACAGTCCCATGTCAACCTCATCAGGCCCCACGAGATCTTCTACGAATACCTGCGCAGGATCGGCCACCTGGTGGATCTCGCCGCGCCCGCAGGGGAACCGGTCAGGGCCCTGCACCTGGGCGCGGGTGCGCTGACTCTGGCACGTTACATCCAGGCCACCCGGCCCGGCTCACCGTAATACGCGGTAGAGCTGGAACGCGAGCTGCTGGACTTTGTCCTCCGGCACCTGCCCCTGCCCGAAGGCACGGACCTGACCACCATGATCGGCGACGCCCGGGAGGCACTTGGCGCGCTGGACCCGGGACTCACTTTCGACGTCGTCATCCTGGACATCTTTTCCGGGCCGGAGGCGCCGGCCCACATCGCGTCCAGTGATTTCTACCGTGAGGCGCGGGACCGGTTGGGCCCTGACGGGGTGCTGATCGTCAATGTGGGCGACGAGCCTGCCCTCACGCTGGTCAGGAGCCAGGTTGCGGCCATGCGGAAGGCCATGGCCGATGTTGCGGCTTTCGGGGAAGCGGGAATGTTCGAGGCGAGGTACCCGGGAAACATCATCCTGGCGGGAACGCAGGCCCCCTGGCCGGAATCGTGGACAACAGAGCTGGCCGCCCGCGGCCCCCACCCTGCCCGGGTCCTTTCGGGTGTGGACCTGGACCCCTTCTCGGCCTAGCGCCCGTGCCCTTAAGTCCCGTCCGGCATGTCGTCGGCGGAAATGGCATCGGGCACGGCCGGCTCGGCGAACCACAACCGGGTCTCGCCGTACTTTTTGTCCGCGAACCGTGCCAGCCCGGCGGCCCACTCCGGCTCCGGAGAACGCGAGGACCGCTCCACTACCACGACGGCCCCGGCTGCCAGGTGGCCGGCGAGTTTCCGGAGCACCGCGGCCAACGCCCCTTCATCCAGCGGATAGGGCGGATCCAGGAACACCAGGTCCCAGGCAGCGGTGCCCGGCGCGCGGTCAAGGAAGGGCTCCACCTTGGAACGGTGCACACTGACGGTCTTGCGGCCAAGCACGCCGTCGACAAGGTCCGCGTTGCGCTGGCACACTGCACTCGCCTTGGCGTCCGACTCCACCAGGTCCACGGCCTGCGCTCCCCTGCTGGCACTTTCCACGCCCAGGGAGCCGGAGCCCGCGTACAGGTCCAGCACCCTGGCGCCGGAGATCACGTCGAAAGCGTCGAGCCGGGAGAACAGCGCTTCCTTGACGCGGTCGGTGGTGGGCCTGGTCAAGGAACCCGGGACCGCGTTCAGCGGTGTACCGCCCGCGGCGCCGGAGATGATCCGGGTCATCGGGGCTTCCGCCGTCCGCCCGCGCCCTGGGGGCCTGCCTTGCTAACCGCGTTCAAGGAACGCCTCCTTCTCGGGGTTGAGGTACTTCTCGATCGCATCGGCGAGTTCGGGGTGGCCTGCCAGCAGCGGGTCCCCGCCGACGATGTGCTGGGCGTCTTCCCTGGCCCTGGCGATGACGTCTTCGTGCTCGAGCACGCGCAGGAGTTTCAGGGTTGAGCGTCCGCCGGACTGGGAAGCGCCCAGGATATCCCCTTCGCGGCGCAGCTTGAGGTCCTCCTGGGAGAGGACGAACCCGTCCGTGGTGGCCACCACGGCTTCCAGCCGGCGCCTGCTGGGGTGCCCCGGCTCCAGGGCGGTGACCAGCAGGCAGGTCCCGGGCAGTCCGCCACGGCCAACCCGCCCCCGGAGCTGGTGCAGCTGCGAGATGCCGAACCTGTCGGCGTCCAGGATGACCATCAAGGTGGCGTTGTGCACATCCACCCCGACTTCGATCACGGTGGTGGAGACGAGCAGCTTGATCCGGTTGGCGGTGAAGCCGGCCATCGTTTCCGTCTTCAGGTCCGGTTCCTGGCGTCCGTGCAGCGGGGCAAGCGGCACCCCCGCCAGCGAAGGCTCGGCCAGCAAGTGGTCCACGACGGCGGTGACGGACGCGAGCTCCCGCCCTTCCTCTCCCTCGGCCCCCGGAGGTGCGGCCTCGCCGGGGCTGAAGTCGCCGTCGTCGTCCGTCCCGATCTTGGGACAGACCACGTACACCTGACGCCCGGCGTCGATCTCCTCGCGTGCACGCGCCCAGATCCGCGCCGCCCAAGCGGGGTTCTCCGCGAGGCCCACGAGGTGGGTAGTGATCGGGGCCCGCCCCTGGGGCAATTCGCTGAGGGTGGACGTCTCCAGGTCCCCAAAAACAGTCATGGCAACGGTCCGCGGGATGGGGGTGGCGGTCATGACCAGCAGGTGCGGGGGCTTGCGCGCTTTGGCCCGCAGGGCATCGCGCTGTTCCACGCCGAAACGGTGTTGTTCGTCCACCACGATGAGTCCGAGGTCATAGAAGGACACATTGTCGCTCAGCAGTGCGTGGGTGCCGATGATGATTCCCGCCGTCCCGGAGGCGGCGTCGAGCATGGCTTGCCTGCGCGCCGCGGTGGGCATGGAGCCCGTCAGCAGCGTGACCTGCACGGAGCCGTTTCCGCCGGCCAGGCCGCCCAGCAGGCCGTCACCGGAGAGCGGCCCAAGGCTTCGCCGAATGGAATCGTAATGCTGGGCCGCAAGCACTTCGGTAGGGGCCAGGAGTGCGGCCTGCCCGCCGGCATCGATCACCTGCAGCATGGCCCGCAGCGCCACGACGGTCTTCCCGGAACCTACTTCGCCCTGCAGCAGCCGGTTCATGGGGGTGTCGCGTGCCAGTTCCGCCGCGAGGGTTTTGCCGACGGCGGATTGGCCGGCCGTGAGCGTGAACGGCAGGTTCTGGTCAAAGGAGGCGAGGACGCCGTCGCCCACCGGCCGCCGGGCCGTGGCTTCCTCGGCTGCGAGCTGGGCCCGGCGCCGTGCCAGCGCCGACTGCAGCACCAGGGCCTCGTGGTAGCGGAGGCGGTCCCGCGCCCTGCGCCAGTCATCGGCGGACTCGGGAGCGTGGATCAACCGGTAGGCCACGGAGACCGGCAGGAACCCTTCGCGGGCGGAAACCTCGGCGGGCACCGGGTCAGGCAGCGCGTCAAGGTCGAGTGTTTCCAGGAGGGTGGCGATGGTCTTCTGGATCTTCCAGCTGGGGAGTTTGGCCGTGGCCGGGTACACCGGAATGGGCATGGCCGCGAGCTTCTCCGGGTCCTGGCCACTGTCGCTGAAGGGATCTTCATCCACCAGCTGGAAGTCCGGGTTGGTCAGGCCCAGCTGTCCCTTGAAACTGGTGACCTTTCCGGAAAACAGGGCCCGTCGCCCCTGCAGGAGTTCGGTTTTGGCTTTGTACCCGTTGAAGAAGCTGATCTTGAGGGTGCCGGGCACCTTGCCGCGGAAGTCACGGCCGCCCACCAGCCGGAGCCCCTGCTGGCCGTCATCGTCGGAAACGATGACATCGGTGATGGTGCCGCGGCGGGCCTGCATGGAGCGGGTACCGCTGGAAAGCACCCTGGCGATCAAGGTGACGTCCTCGTCCAGCGGCAGCTCGCTGATGGGGGTCAACTCACCGCGGCTCATGTAGCGGCGCGGGAAATAGTTCAGGAGCCCGTCCACCGTGGTGATACCGAGGTGTTTCTCAATGACCGATGCGGAACGCTTCCCGATGCGCCGCTCCAGGGCCAGGTCGAGCTCAGCGTTCATGCCCGCCGGTGTTCACTGCGTCCATGTCCGGGTCCCGGGGCAGCGCGAGTTCACTGACACTGATCTGGGACGGTTCGCCCAGCGACCTGATGATGGCCACAGCCTGGTCCGGATGCGGAACATGCACATGCACCCGCCACCGGTAGTTTCCGTCAGGGTCCGCGCCGCTGCCCACCTGGCTCATGATGACGGACTCGCCAATCTCGTCAAGCCGCTGCCGCAGGGTGGCGGCGTTCAACGGGGAAAGACTGATGGTGCACATGACTTCCACGCCATCGGCGTCAGGCATGGCGGTGTGGATGTGGGGATCGGAGACGTCGTAGCCGTGCAGGCCGTCGAGGAGTTCATTCTGCAGTTCTTCACCCAGGACCGCCGAGCGAAGGCAGTCGAGGATGAGCAGCATTCCCACGCCACCGGCGTCCACAACGTGGGCGGACTGCAGGGCATCGAGCTGTTCCTCGGTGTGGATCACTGCAGCCAGGGCCCCCTCCACCGCCGCGTCGAGGGCAAGTCCCAGCGCATGGTTGCTGTCGTCGCCGTCCTGTGCGGCGTCCACGGCGGCAGCTGCACGGGCGGCTGCCTCCATGACGGAAAGCATGGTTCCCGGAACGGGATCACTGAGGGCAGACCAGGCGCGGATCTGGGCGCGGTTCAATGCGGCCGACAGCAGGGTGGACGTCACCCGGGTGTGACCGGCCAGGGGTTCGGCCGCTGCGCACAGGAAAACGGAGAAAAGGGTTCCGGAGTTTCCCCTGGCTTCTTCCATGGCCGCCTGCCCCGCCATGGCGAGGACTTCCCCGACATCCACCGGAGCGGGCTGGTCGTCCGAGAGCACCAGGGAACGGGCAGCGGCGCGGACGGTGAGGTAGAGGTTGGTGCCGGTATCACCGTCAGCCACCGGGAAGATGTTGATGGCGTTAAGCCGGTCGCTGTGGTTTCCCAGGGCAGTTTCCGCCTTGCCCAGCCACCTCTTCATCGCCAGCGCGTTGGCGGCAACCTTAGTGTGCAAAGTGATCCCATCCCCCGGTGTCCGCGGCCCGGCCCGCTATCAGGACGCCCGGGCCTTCGTCGGTTCCGAGTGCATGTACCGAGCCTATCGCAGTGAATCCGGGTGGCAGCTGAATACCGGCCGGGAAAGTGGCCAGCAGCCCGTGGTCCTCGCCGCCGCCGAGCACCCACTGTGCCGGGTCCGCGTCCAGGAGGGTTGCGGCCGGGCGCAGGAGTCCGGCAAGGTGCGCCAGCCGGGCGGGATCGAGGGCGATGGCGACGTTGCTGGCGGCGGCCAGCCGCTTTCCGTCCCGCAGGAGTCCGTCCGAGATATCAAGCATTGCCGTGGCCCCTGCAGCCCGTGCCGCCGGCCCTGCATCCAGGGGCGGACGGGGCCGGCATTGCAGGTCAAGGAAGATCCGTTCGGAAGGGCCAAGGGTGTCCGCGGCGATGCCGGATTCAAGCAGGGCCAGGCCCGCCGCGGCGTGCCCGACGGTTCCAGCCAGTGCCAGGACGTCCCCCGGCCGGGCGCCTGACCGCAGGACTGCCCGGCCGCCGTCGAGCGTTCCCAGGACGGCGACCGTCACCGAAATTTCGCGGCCGCGGCCCAGGTCCCCGCCGGCCACGGAACATTCCGTCGCTCCAAGTGCTTGAATTCCTGCCGTCAGCCCGTCCGCCAGGTCCTCCACCCACGTGACAGGCGTGTCTACCGGCAGGGTGAGGCTGACCACCATCGACGTGGCGGTGGCCCCCATTGCGTTGATATCGCTGAGGTTCTGTGCCGCGGCTTTCCACCCCACGTCGAATCCGGTGGTGCGGTAGCCGTTGGGCCAGAGGAGGCGGAAATCCTGGTCCTGGACCTGGGTGTCGATGCTGACCACGGTCTTGCCGTCCGGGGCCGCGACGATGGCGGCGTCATCCCCTGGTCCCAGGAGCGTGCTTGATGTGTGGGATCCCTCCATCCGGAGGCGCGGGAAGATGCGGGCCAGCAGGTCTGCTTCGGAAAGGCCGGCGACGGTGGGCTGGCGGTCAACGCGGTTTCGGAGGTCTTCGGGCACGCCACTACGCTACCCCGACCGGCCGACATCGTGTCCTGGCGGGGGCACTGGCGGCGATAGGCTGGAAGCATGCACCATCCCCAGCTGCCCCTGTCCGCCCGTGCCACCAGGATGGCAGTTCTTGGGGCAGTCGCCGCCCTGTCCTTGACTGCGTGCTCCCCTGTGGTTGACGTCAGCGCCGCCAAGGACGCCGCCAACCCGGCCTGCGCGCCGATGATGGTGGCTCTTCCGGATGCGCTCGGCGATTCCCGGCTGCGTAAGACCAACAGCCAGGCAACAGCGGCGTGGGGCGATCCCTCGCTGGTCATCCTCCGCTGCGGCGTCAACGTGCCAGGGCCGACGACGGACCGCTGCGTGACCGTCAACGGCGTCGACTGGGTCATCAAGGAAGGCGACCCGGTGTGGACGCTGACCACCTACGGGCGCGAACCGGCAACCGAAATCCTGATGGACCCGGACAAGATCAGCTCCGCGACAGTCCTTGCGGACCTGGCAGGCGCCGCCGCGAAAGTCCCGTCGGTGCGCAACTGCGTTGGCCAGGAAGACCTGCAGAACCTGCCCCAGGGCAAGTAGGTTCCGGCAGGCCCAAACAGCAGAGAACGCCAGCGGCTCAGCGCCGCCAGGGATCAGCGCAGGCCGGTTTTGCGGTTCAGCGCCAGGTGGATGAGTTCATCAATCAGCTCTGCGTAGTCCAGTCCGGAGGCCGCCCACATTTGGGGGTACATGCTCTTGGGCGTGAACCCGGGCATGGTGTTGATCTCGTTGATGATCAGCTCACCGTCGGGGGTGTAGAAGAAGTCGACGCGGCTCAAACCCTCGGCGCCCACGGCATCGAACGCAAGCGCCGCGAGCTCGCGGACCCGCGAGATGGCTTCGGCCGGAATGTCCGCCGGGCAGCTCAGTGCGGCGGCATCATCTTCGACGTACTTGGCGTTGAAATCGTAGAACTCGTGGGTTCCGCCGGAGACGGAGATCTCCCCCGGCATCGAGGTCCGGGGAGCGTCCGTGCCCCTGCCTTCCAGGACCGCACACTCGATTTCGCGTCCTGCGATTCCGGCCTCGATGACGAGTTTGAGGTCGTGCCGGCGTGCTTCCTCAATGGCGGCGTCAAGGTCATCGAGGGAATCCACCTTGGAAATGCCCATGGACGAGCCCGCGCGGGCGGGCTTGACGAAGACGGGGAAGCCCAGGCGGTCCACCTGTTTGCGGACGGATTCGGGGTCCTTGCGCCACTGCCTGTCACTTACCGCCACGTAGGGGCCGACGCGGAGCCCGGCGGCTTCGAAGACCACCTTCATGTAGTGCTTGTCCATGCCGACGGCGGATGCCAGGACGCCGGCCCCGACGTAGCGGGTGTCCGACAATTCCAGGAGTCCCTGGATAGTTCCGTCTTCACCGAAGGGGCCGTGCAGGAGCGGGAAGACGACGTCCACGGCGCCCAGTTCCTGTGGAACCGCGTTAGGGGAAGCGACAATCAGCTGGTGCTCGCCGCCAATTTCGGCCAGCGTCACGGTCTGGGAAGACGGCGATACCTCCGGCAAGGATGAGGCCGCCAGGGACCACTGCGCGGTATCGGCCGGGGCCAGCACCCATTGCCCGGTCTTGGCAATCCCGATCGGGATGACCTCATACTTGTCCCGGTTGATGGCGCCGAGCACGCCCGCTGCCGTCACGCAGCTCACGGCGTGCTCGCTGGAACGGCCGCCGAACAGCACGGCTACCCGCGGTTTCCTGCTGCCGGCCGTTTCCCCTGTGGTGGGTGTGTCTTGGGACATGGTCAGTAATCGCCTTCAGGTTTCAATTCCCGGGACAGCAGAACCGGCCCCAGTTGGTCAACGGACAACTTGCCTGCCAGCACCGCGACGACGGCGGCGGTAATAGGCATTTCGACGCCGAGCTTACCGGCAAGTTCGTGCACGGCCTGGCCGGACTTGATGCCTTCGGCGGTCTGGGTCATCTTGCGGCCCACCTCCTCGAGCGTCAGTCCCTGGCCGAGGAGCCGGCCGGCAGTGTGGTTCCGGGACAGTGCGGACGAGCACGTTGCCACGAGGTCGCCGAGCCCGGCGAGGCCCGCCATGGTCTTCGCCTCGCCGCCGAGCGCCAGGGCGAGGCGGGAGGTTTCGGCAAGGCCCCGGGTAATGACCGAGGCCTTGGTGTTGTCCCCCATTTCCTTGCCCTCACAGATGCCCACGGCCAGGGCGATCACGTTCTTGACGATGCCGCCGATTTCGACGCCGACGACGTCCGACGTGGTGTAGGGACGGAAGTAGGGTGCGGTGCAGGTCCTGGCGAGCCACCCGGCGGTCGCGGAATCCGTGCAGGCCACCACGGAGGCCGTCGGTTCTTCCCGCGCGATTTCCAAGGCCAGGTTTGGTCCGGAGACCACAGCGATGCGTTCGAACGGCAGGTCCAATTCCTGCTTGATGACCTCACTCATGCGGGCGTCCGTACCGAGTTCGAGGCCCTTCATGAGGGACACGACGACGGCCCCGGGCTCGATCATGTCCTTCCATTCACGCAGCTGCGGACGGAGGGACTGTGCAGGCACGGCCACCACCACAAGATCGGCCCCTGCCAGCACCTGCCGGACATCGGTGGACGCGGTGATGCTTGCGGGCAGGACGACGTCCTTGAGGTAGTCGCTGTTGCGGTGGCTCTGGTTGATCTGGTCCACCACTTCGGCGCGCCTGCCCCACACCTTGATCGCGCGCGGGGTTCCTGCGGCGGTAGCTGCGTCCGCAAGGATCTTGGCGAAGGTCGTGCCCCACGAACCGGCGCCGAGGACAGCCACCATACGGGCCGATCCCGGCCTTCGGTCAACGGTCACTGGGCTTCCGTTTCCGGGCCGGACTGCTGTCCGCGTTCGATAAAGCGTCCGTGTTTGGCCTGGTGCTGTTTGGCCGGGTCCCAGCGTTCAGCGGGGGGCTGCTCGCCGCGCAGGCCGGCGAGCAGGCTGGTGATGGCGGCCATGATGACCTCGGTGGCTTCGGCCAGCGTGGCTTTATCCAAGGGGCGGCCGCTGAAGGCGCTCAGGTCCACGGGATCTCCCACCACAACCCGCGAAAGCTTACGCGGGAACACGTGGAACCGCTTGCCGTACCGGGGAAACACTTCATGGGCACCCCAGTGGGCGATCGGCACCACGGGGATGCCGCCCTCAAGGGCCAGCCTGGCAGCACCGGTATGGCCTTTCATGGGCCAGAGCGCAGGGTCACGAGTCAACGTGCCCTCAGGGTAGATGATGATCGCTCCCCCCTCAGCCACAATCTCCTGGGCCACCTGCAGCGAACGGTTCGCTCCCGTCGTCGAACGCTCAACGGGGACCTGCTTGGTGGCGTGCAGGAGCCAGCCCAGGCCGGGGACCTTGAACAGGCCGGCCTTGGCCAGGAAGTGCGGGGCACGCCCCTGGTTGTACAGCATGTGTCCTACGACCAGGGGGTCGATCTCGGTGCAGTGGTTGGGCGCGGCAATGAAGCCGCCGGCAGGCAGTTTGTCGGTGCCTTCCCATTTCTTGGCCATCATGAGGTTCAGCAGCGGGCGGGCGATCCCGGCGATGAACACAAACGTGGCCCTGCTTTTTGCCGATTCCTTCACGGTCCGCCGCTACTTCGTGGTGGCGATGTCGAAATCGGCACCGAGGCCGGCGAGCTTTTCGGTGAAGCGCTCGTAGCCGCGGTTGATGATGTCGATGCCCGTGACCCGGGAGGTTCCGGTGGCTGCCAGGGCGGCAATGAGGTGGCTGAACCCGCCGCGCAGGTCCGGCACATCGATGTCCGTTCCCTTTAGCTGGGTGGGGCCTGAGATGACCGCAGAATGCAGGAAGTTGCGCTGGCCGAACCGGCACGGGACGCTGCCAAGGCACTCGCGGTGGACCTGGATGCTGGCGCCCATCCGGATGAGGGCATCGGTGAAGCCGAACCGGTTCTCGTACACGGTTTCGTGGACGATCGAGACGCCTTCGGCCTGGGTCAATGCGACTACCAGGGGCTGTTGCCAGTCCGTCATGAATCCGGGGTGCACGTCCGTTTCAAGGACCAGCGGGTTGAGCTTGCCGCCCTTGTGGTAGAACCGGATGCCGTCCTCGCCGATGTCCATTCCGCCGCCCACTTTGCGGTAGGTGTTCAGGAAAGTCATCATGTCCCGCTGGGATGCACCCTCAACGAAGATGTCGCCGCGGGTGACCAGGGCGGCCGAGGCCCAGGATGCGGACTCGTTGCGGTCAGACAATGCACGGTGGTTGTAGCCGCCGAGGTCGCGGACGCCCTCGATGCGGATGGTCCGGTCCGTCTGGACGCTGATGATGGCGCCCATCTTCTGCAGCACGGCAATGAGGTCGATGACTTCCGGCTCAGTGGCGGCACCGGACAGCTCCGTGATGCCTTCGGCGCGGGTAGCGCTGAGGAGGACCTGTTCGGTGGCTCCCACGGAAGGGTACGGCAGCGAGATCTTGGCTCCGTGCAGCCCCTTGGGTGCAGAGATGTGGATGCCACCGGGGCGTTTTTCCACGACGGCGCCGAACTGGCGCAGGACGTCCAGGTGGTAGTCGATGGGACGGTCGCCGATCTTGCAGCCGCCCAGGTCGGGAATGAAGGCTTCGCCAATGGCATGGATCAGCGGGCCGCACAGCAGGATGGGGATCCGGGAATCACCGGCGTGCGCGTCGATAGCCGTGCTGGAAGCCGTCTTGGCCGACGTCGGATCGAGGGTGAGGTCTCCGCTGACCGGGTCTTTCTCCACGGTCACGCCGTGCAGCTGCAGCAGGGACGTGACGACCTCCACGTCCTTGATCTCCGGCACGTTGCGCAACACCGAGGGTTCGTTGCCCAGCAGCGCTGCCACCATCGCCTTCGGTACAAGATTCTTTGCCCCGCGGACGCTGACGCGGCCTGTAAGCGGAACTCCGCCGCGGATTGTCAGAACACTACTCATATACCGGTTTCCTCACGATCACTAGCCCACAAATCCTTGCAAAGGCTCCAACCAAGCATAGGAGGTCGTGTTACCGAACCGAAATAACCGGGCGCCGGCGGCAGTCCGTGGCGGGTGTTTCCTGCCGCCGGGCCCGTCCCCGCGCGCTAGGACAGCCGGGCGGGCAGCGTCTTCGGCTTGAAGCTGGGGCGGGTCGCCTCATAGGCCGTGATGTCGGCCTCATGCTGGAGGGTCAGCCCGATGTCGTCCAGGCCTTCCAGGAGCCGCCACCGGGTGTAGTCGTCGATCTCGAACGGCGCAACAATGTTGCCGCAGACTACGGTCTTGGACTCAAGGTCCACGGTGACCTCGGTTCCCGGCGCGTTTTCCAGCTCTTTCCAGATCAGTTCGATGTCGTCCTGCGCCACCTGGGCGGCCAGCAGGCCCTGCTTGCCGGAGTTGCCCCGGAAGATATCGGCAAAGCGGGATGACAGCACGGCCTTGAAACCATAGTCCTTCAGTGCCCAGACGGCGTGTTCGCGGGAGGAACCGGTACCGAAGTCCGGACCTGCCACGAGCACCGACCCGGCGGTGAAGGGCTCCTGGTTGAGGATGAACGAGGGATCCTTGCGCCACGCAGAGAACAAGGCGTCCTCGAACCCGGTGCGGGTGATGCGCTTGAGGTACACCGCCGGGATGATCTGGTCGGTGTCGACGTTGCTCTGGCGCAGCGGGACGCCGATTCCGGTGTGCTTGGTGAACTTTTCCATGGCTTGTCCTAGGCTGCGTGGCTTGCGGATGGGGTTTCGACAGGCTCAACCACCGGTTCGGGGGCCGGCTCAAGGTCCGACGGCGAGCTGAGCGTGCCGCGGACCGCTGTGGCTGCGGCCACCACCGGGGAAACCAGGTGGGTGCGGCCGCCCTTGCCCTGCCGTCCTTCGAAGTTGCGGTTGGACGTCGAGGCGCAGCGCTCCCCCACCTCCAGCTGGTCCGGGTTCATGCCCAGGCACATGGAGCAGCCGGCGAAGCGCCACTCGGCGCCGAAGTCCTTGAAGACCTTGTCCAGGCCCTCTGCTTCGGCTTCAAGCCGGACGCGTGCGGAACCGGGCACCACCAGCATCCGGATGTTGGGGTCCTTTTGGCGGCCTCGGATGATGTCGGCCGCTGCACGGAGGTCTTCCATCCGCGAGTTGGTGCAGGAGCCCAGGAAGACAGTGTCCACCCGGATCTCCTTCATCGGCGTGCCGGCGGTCAGGCCCATGTACTGCAGGGCCCGTTCAGCGGCGGCCTTGGCATTCTCGTCGCCGAAGTCCGCCGGGTTGGGGACGGACTGGGAGAGGGAGACGCCCTGGCCGGGGTTGGTGCCCCAGGTGACGAACGGCTCCAGCGTGTCGGCGTCCAGGTCCACCTCGACGTCGAACGTGGCGTCGTCGTCGGTGCGCAGGGTGTTCCAGTATTCGACGGCGGCATCCCATTCCGCTCCCTGCGGGGCGTGCGGGCGGCCATGCATGTAGTCGTAGGTGGTCTGGTCCGGCGCCACCATGCCGGCCCGGGCGCCGGCCTCGATGGACATGTTGCAGATGGTCATCCGCGCTTCCATGGAGAGCGCACGGATGGCGGAGCCGCGGTACTCCAGGACGTAGCCCTGGCCGCCGCCGGTGCCGATCTTGGCGATCACGGCGAGGATAATGTCCTTGGCAGTGACGCCGGGACGCAGCGTGCCCTCGACGTTGATGGCCATGGTCTTGAACGGCTTCAGGGACAGGGTCTGGGTGGCCATGACGTGCTCCACCTCAGAGGTGCCGATGCCCATGGCCAGGGCACCGAAGGCTCCGTGGGTGGAGGTGTGCGAGTCGCCGCAGACCACCGTCATTCCGGGCTGGGTCAGGCCCAGCTGCGGCCCAACCACGTGCACGATGCCCTGCTCGGCGTCGCCCAGGCTGTGCAGGCGGACGCCGAACTCGGCGCAGTTGTTGCGCAGGGTCTGGATCTGGGTGCGGCTGGTGAGGTCGGCAATGGGCTTGTCGATGTCCAGCGTGGGGGTGTTGTGGTCCTCTGTGGCGATCGTCAGGTCCGGCCGGCGCAGCGGGCGGCCGGCGAGCCGCAGGCCTTCGAATGCCTGCGGGGACGTGACTTCGTGGACCAGGTGGAGATCGATGAAGAGAAGGTCGGGCTGGGCGTTGGCGCCTTCGCCGTCCCCTTTGCGCACCACGTGCGCGTCCCAGACTTTCTCGGCCAATGTCTTTGCCATGGCCATCTCCCTTCACTGCTGTTTGGCTGATTAGTCCAACTGAATCAGGACGGCTCCGCACTGCGCCAGCCGAAAGATTTGCATCTCAGATATTGAGACGGCAATATCATTACATGGACAATTCTAGTGGAGTCGGCGTCATTGATAAAGCAGCCCAGGTGCTCGATGCACTTGAGGCCGGACCCACCACGCTGGCACAGCTTGTGGCCGCCACCGGCCTGGCCCGGCCCACCGTCCACCGGCTCGCCCTGGCACTCGTCCACCACCGACTGGTCAGCCGCGACATCCAGGGCCGGTTCGTCCTTGGCAGCAGGCTCGTGGAACTCGCCTCGGCCGCGGGCGAGGACCGCCTGATCGCCTCCGCCGGGCCCGTCCTCATGCAGCTGCGCGACGCCACCGGCGAAAGCGCTCAGATCTTCCGCCGGCAGGGCGACTGGCGTGTGTGCGTTGCATCCGCCGAACGCCCCATCGGCCTGCGCGACACCATCCCCGTAGGCACGCAGCTGTCCATGAAGGCAGGTTCCGCCGCCCAGGTGCTGCTCGCCTGGGAGGACCACGACAGGCTCCTCGAGGGCCTGCAGTCCGCGCGCTTCACACCCACCGTCCTGGCAGGCGTACGACGACGGGGCTGGGGCCAGAGCCTGGGCGAACGTGAGCCCGGGGTCGCCTCCGTCTCCGCACCGGTACGGGGACCGTCCGGCCGGGTGATCGCCGCCGTCTCCATTTCGGGCCCGATCGAGAGGCTGACCCGCCAGCCCGGACGCCTGCACGCAGAAGTGGTCTGCAACGCCGGCCGCATCCTGACCGAAGCGCTGCGCAAAAACAACGACTAAGGGGTTTCGGGGCCCGTTTTCCGCTCGTTCGGACGGCCCGGCCACTAGGCTTTCGCCATGGGCAGCTACGCAATGTTCCTCCGGGGAATCAATGTTGGCGGTATCAATATCAAGATGGCGGACCTCCGGGACGCACTGAAAGACGCGGGCTTCGCGGATGCCAAGACGTTGCTGGCAAGCGGGAACGTCGTCCTCTCCAGCAACCTGGGCGCAGCCGGCGTCAAACGCGAGTGCGAGAAATGCCTCCGCACGACCTTCGGCTATGAGGCGTGGGTCGTCGTCGTGCCAGCCGGACGGGTGGCGGAACTGGTGGACGCCTGCCCGTATCCGGAGGACGACAAGTCCACCCACACCTACATCACCTTCTCCTCCGATACCGCCGTCCTGGACGAGCTCGAAGCGGCCGGCGCAGCGATTGACGGGCAGGACCAGAAGCGCCTGGGACCGGAAGCGCTGGCATGGCTGGCCCCGGCGGGCGGCACCTTGGACAGTCCCTTCAGCAAGATCAGCTCGAAGCCCAGGTTCAAGGCCGCCACCACCACGCGCAACCTGCGCACGCTGATCAAGGTCCGGGAGGCAGCCGCCGCCCTGGCGCCGGCCTCCTAGGCGGTCCCAGCAGGACATTCCCCGCAACAAGGACCACTCCCCGCCGAACGGCGAGGGGTTTTGTCCATGTGGAGGGGATTGTCCGCGATCCGTTTCCGGAGAAACAAAAATGGCCCCGGGCTGATGCCCGGGACCATTTGATGGTGACCCCAGCGGGATTCGAACCCGCGTTACCGCCGTGAGAGGGCGGCGTACTAGGCCGCTATACGATGGGGCCGCGTACTTTCCGGCAGCGTTTCCGCTGCTCGGCTCAGTGAGTATTTCACACACTTTGCCGTGGTTTCAAATCGGCGAACCGAGTGGAAACCTCCTGTTTTGTGGCCCCCGAAGGGGCTTCAAACCAGAGCTGGGATACCAGGACTCGAACCTAGAATGACGGTACCAGAAACCGTAGTGTTGCCAATTACACCATATCCCAATGGCACTTTCGGGCCGGATTTCAGGGCGTTTTCCCTGCTCCGTGCGCCTCAGCACGAGAAATTACTTTACCCGAGACTTCGGGCTCGCACAAATCCACGGCGGGCCGGGCCCCCGATCCTCGAAAAAGGGAACCGCCCAAACCTTGCCCACCGTCCAACGTTATGGTTACCCTCGAGTAAGTTACCGATCGGTAACAAGTTCCCCGCCCTGTCACTACGGGCACCCACGAGGTCGAGGGACCGCCCTGCCAATCCCGGTTTCGCCACCGGACATCGCTGTCCGGTGGAAGTTAGGAAGTGTCAGCGTTGACAACCCGTATAGCAACCATTGAATCCGCAACCCGCAAACCCCGGCCACAGTTCATCGCCATCACGGCCCTCTCCCTCCTGTTGGTCCTCTTCCTTGCCTTTTACACATATCTCACGGGCCAGATCTCCAACGGCGCCGCTCAACTGATGGACGGGGCGGAACAGGCCGCGGCAGGCGCCGCCCAGCTCAAGGACGGGTCGGGCAAGCTGGCGGCGGGTGCGGGAGCGGCCAATAAGGGCGCCGCGCAAGTGCAGGACGGATCGATCAAGGTCAAGGACGGAACCAGCCAACTCAATACCGGTGCCCTCGCCCTGCAGTCGGGCGCGGGCAGGATCTACTCAGGCGTCCGGGACCAGCTCGCCCCGGGCGTGGACAAGCTTCATGCCGGCACCACCAAGCTGCAAAATGACGTCCTGAACAAACTCGTGCCGGGCGTTTACCAGGTGGATGACGGTGCCCGGAAGCTCCAGGCCGGCGCCGTGGCGCTCTCCGCCGCACTCACCCCAACGGCGGCCGGCAATGCACCGAACAACCTTGCCGACGGTGCCGGGCAGCTCGCGGCGGGGACCGGGCAGCTCGCCGCAGGCGCCGGCCAGCTGGACGCCGGCGCCACCAACCTGACGTCCGGGACGGCAGCACTCAAGAGTGGCGCGGACCAGCTTGCGGCCGGTGCGGGACAGCTCAAGGGATACCCCGGGGCCGGCAACGATCCCACGAAGGGCGATGGACTGGCTGCGCTCAGCCAGGGGCTGGACCAGCTGGAAGCCGCGGCGAACGGACCCCAGGGCCTGGTGCCCCTGGCTGTCCTGAAGGACCAGATCGCGAAACTGGCCGACGGCGGCCGCAGGGCCTATGCGGGTGCGGCCCAGCTCGACGCCGGGGCGGCAAAGCTCGACGCCGGGGCCGGCGCCTTGAACGACGGCGCCGGGCAACTGAAGGCCGGTACGGGGAGGCTGAACACGGGAGCCGGACAGGTGAATGACGGAGCCGGCCGGCTGAAAGCGGGCTTCGCTACCTTGGCGGAGAAGCTCAACGCCACGGATCCCCAGAACCCCGGCGTCGTCCTGGGTACCTCCATGCTGGCGGACGGCACGGCGAAAATCCGGACCGGAATGGACGGCGTCCCCGGCGATCCGGACAGCCCCGGCCTGATCTACGCCGCCAACAACCTCCAGGACGGCACCACCAAGCTCAGTGCGGGCGTCAACGGCGACGGGGACCCGGCCAGCCCGGGGCTCCTGGCCGGGACCGAGGCCCTGTCGGAGGGCACCACCACCTTGAGCCACGGCGCCGGGCAGCTGCAGTCGGGGTCCGCCCAGCTGGCGGATGGAACCGGGAAACTCGCCGACGGCAACGGGAAGCTTGATGACGGTTCGGGCAAGCTCGCCGACGGCGCCGGCAAGCTGGCCGAGGGCAATGCCAGAATCGCGGCCGGAACGCAGGAGCTGCACACGAAGGTGGCCGCCGTGTCGCCGTCGTCCTGGCTGGACAGCCCCGTCACAGCACTGCTGCTGATAGCGCTGCTGGTGGGAGCCGCCATCGGCGGATATCTCATCCTCCGCCGCCGCGCCGCCCGGCTGAAGACTGCCTGACAAAGACTGCCTGACGAAGACCCGCTGGCAAAGACTGCCTGACCAGGACCTACGCGAAGAGCGGGAGCAGATCCGCCAACGTGGTGACCGCGGTTCCACCAAAGTGGGCCGCGGTCTCCGCGTTCCGGTTAAGCCAGACGCCAACCAGGCCGGCCGCCGTCGAGCCTTCCGCGTCCAGCAGCCGGTTATCGCCTACGTACAGCGTCTCGGCAGGGACGGTGCCCAGGAGCCTGACGCCTTCCAGGTATATGGCTGGATCCGGCTTGGCCACACCCAGGGTGTCCGTCCCCACGAGGTGCTTCACGCGTTCAAGGCCGGCGCCGTCCAGCTTGGCCCGCTGGTAATCATGGACGTTGTTGCTGACGGCGCCGTACGGAATCCCCGCGGCGTCCAAAACGTCAAGAAGCGGCGCAACGTCCGGGAACGGCTTCACGTACGAGGGTTGCTTTTCCACGTACGCGGCCAGCCAGCGGTGCGAATCATCGCCATCTGCCAATTCCACGCCAAAGTGGCCCAGCGCGGCGCGGCCCCGGAGCAGGCGCTGTTCGTTGAACGTCAGCTCGCCGGCCAGGTAGCGGTCGTAATAGTGCGTGGTTTCATGCGTGAAAATCCGCCCGAACCGCTCCCACCCGGCCTGGTCCAGGCCGGGCAGGAGGTGTTCACTGACCTCGCGCAGGGCGGTGGTCATCGAGTATTCGAGGTCCACCAGGGTGTCGTCGATGTCGAACAGGACGCCCCTGACCACGCCATAAGGCGTGTGCGGGGCATCCGCCGGGGCTTCGCTTGGCGCCGTCATCAGCCGCGGAAGGCGCGGAGCCTGCGCAGGGAAGACTCCTTGCCCAGGATCACCATCGACTCGAACAGCGGCGGCGAGATCCGCCGGCCGGAAACCGCCGTACGAACGGGTCCGAACGCCAGCCGCGGCTTGATGCCGAGGTCCTCCACCAAGGCCTGCTTCAGGGCTGCCTGGATGCCCTCGGCTGTCCAGTCTGCCACCGGTTCCAGCGCGGTAAGTGCCGCATCCAGCACCTCGGAAAGGTTCTCCGGAAGGCCCTTGCGGGCGTCGTCGGCGACGTCGACGGCGTCGTCCGCCTTGAACAGGAAAGCCAGCATGTCCGGCGCCTCACCCAGCAGCGTGATGCGTTCCTGGATCAGCGGCGCGGCCTCGGTAAGGATCTCTTCCTCGCGGTCGGTGAGGATCTCCCCTACGAGGCCTGCGTCGCGCAGGTAGTGCGCCACCCGGTCGCGGAAGACCTTGGGCTCGAGCATCCGGACGTGCGTGCCGTTGATGGCCTCGGCCTTCTTCAGGTCGAAACGCGCGGGGTTGCCCAGGACGTCGTGGATGTCGAAGTGCTCCACGAGCTGTTCGACGGTGAAGATGTCCTCGTCGGCGCTCAGCGACCAGCCAAGCAGGGACAGGTAGTTCAGCAGACCTTCCGGGATGAAGCCCCGCTCCCGGTGCAGGAAAAGGCTGGACTCGGGGTCCCGCTTGGAGAGCTTCTTGTTGCCCTGGCCCATGACATACGGCAGGTGGCCGAACTCGGGCATGTATTCGGCAACCCCCACCGCGTACAGGGCCCGGTACAGGGCCACCTGGCGCGGTGTGGAGCTGAGCAGGTCCTCGCCGCGCAGCACATGTGTGATGCCCATGAGGGCGTCGTCCACCGGGTTGACCAGGGTGTACAACGGCGCGCCGTTGGCCCGCACCACGGCGAAGTCGGGAACGGATCCGGCCTTAAACGTGATCTCGCCGCGGACCAGGTCGGTGAACGTGATGTCCTCATCCGGCATGCGCAGTCGGAGGACAGCCTGCCGGCCCTCCGCCCGGTACTGTGCCAGCTGCTCCTCCGTCAGGTGCCGGTCAAAGCCGTCGTAGCCAAGCTTCGGGTCCCGGCCGGCGGCGCGGTGGCGTGCCTCGATCTCCTCGGGGGTGGAGAAGGACTCGTAGATGTATCCGGCGTCGTACAGTCGCTTGATGACGTCCTGGTAGATGTCGCCGCGCTGGGACTGCCGGTACGGCTCGTGCGGGCCGCCCACCTCGACGCCCTCGTCCCAGTCGATCCCCAGCCACTTCAGGGCGTCCAGGAGCTGGTGGTAGCTTTCCTCGCTGTCCCGCGCCGCGTCCGTGTCCTCGATCCGGAAGACCAGGGTGCCCTTGGTGTGGCGGGCATAGGCCCAGTTGAACAGGGCGGTCCGGATCAGTCCTACGTGCGGGGTGCCCGTGGGCGAGGGGCAAAACCGGACCCGGACGGGCGTCTCGGCAGTGACGGGCGGAATGGAGGCGGCAAGCGACGAAGAAGCGATAGTCATAGTGGCTTCAACTTTACCCGCCTGGCTGCCTTCCGGCCTTCCGGCCGCCAGCCGGGGTCAGCGGCGGACGATCGGGTTGGACAGCCGGCCGATTCCTTCGATTTCCACCTCAAAGCGGTCGCCTTCCTTGACCAGTCCGACGCCGGCCGGTGTTCCGGTCATGATGACGTCGCCGGGCAGCAGGGTGAACGCGTGCGAGACGACGGACACCAGTTCCCGGACGCCGCGGATCATCTGGCTGGTGCTGCCGTCCTGGCGAACTTCCCCGTTAAGCCGGCCCTGGATCTGCAGGTCTTCGGTGTCGAGGTCGGTCTCAATCCACGGGCCAAGCGGGGCGGAGGTGTCGAAGCCCTTGGCGCGGGTCCACTGCAGGTCGGTCTTCTGGACATCGCGGGCGGTGAGGTCGTTGCCGCAGGTATAGCCGAAGATGACGTCATCAACGCGGTCCTCGGGGACGTCCTTGCAGATCCTGCCGATTACCACGCACAGTTCGGCCTCGAAGGAGATCTCTTCCGAGAACTCGGGCAGCACCACGGGATCATTGGGCCCCACCACCGCGGTGTTGGGCTTCAGGAACAGCAGCGGCTGGGCCGGAACCTCGTTGCCGAGCTCATGCGCGTGCTCCACGAAGTTCCGGCCCACCCCGATGACCTTGCTGCGCGGGATGATGGGCGCCAGCAGCCGGACGTCTTCCAGCTTGTGGCGCACAGAGGTGCGCTCCACGCCGTTGAAGAACGGGTCGCCGTGGATGACAGTGATTTCTTCACTGCCGCTATCACCTTCCACAACGCCGTACAGGGGATCGGAATCGACAACAAACCTCGCAATACGCATGGTCCCTACCCTACCGTTTCGCCGGCACCGCCCCGCCTCCGCTTTCGTGGCCGCGCAGGTAGGAAAGCTGTGCGGCCACGGACAGTTCGGCAGCGCGCCGGACGGAAGGGTCGACGTCGGCATAGACGGCGTCCGTCACCTCACGCACGGATGCGTCCCGGCCCAGCCGGTCAAGCACGGCGCGGATTTGGGCAAGCCGTTCCTCCCGGTGCCGGCGGTAGCCCCGGACGGTGTCCTGCAGTGATGGCAGCACCGGGCCGTGCGCCGGGAGCACTGCTGTGGCCCCCAGCGACTCCAGCCGGTCCAGGGTGGCGAGGTAGTCGCCCAGCGTGCCGTCCGGGTAGTCCAGGACGGTGGTGCCCCTGCCCAGGACGGTGTCGCCGGTCAGCACTGAGCCGTGCTGACCGTCGGCGGCCAGGTGGAAGCAGACGGAATCGGAGGTATGCCCGGGCGTCGCCAGCACCGTGATATCCACTCCTGCGGCGTGGATCACTTCGCCGTCGGTCAACGGCGCTCCCCCGCCGTGGCAGTGGCCCGGGTCGGCGGCACGCACCGGCGCTCCGGTCAGCTCGTGCAGCCGGGCGGAACCCGCAGTGTGGTCCGCATGCCGGTGGGTCACGAGCACCAGTTCGACGACGCCGGACCGGGCAAGTGCGGCCAGGTGGGCTTCGTCCAGCGGGCCGGGATCCACCACGACGACGGACGGGTGGCCGGGGGCACGCAGGACATAGGAGTTGGTGCCGTCCAGGCTCATGGGGCCGGGGTTGGGTGCCAGGATGAATTGGGTGAGCCCGGAGCTGCGCTGCAGGCCGGGGCCGGTAACTGGGGTCACTGACCCATCCTTACATCCAGGTCCGCCACTCCCCCAGCACGTGCCGCTGGACGCCGCAAAATTGCCACAGCGGAATAGAACACCGGCGGCCCCGGGTTGGCACGAGTGACAACCCATCTCCCGAGGAAGCCGGATACCGCCAATGACCACCCCAACGCTCGCAGACCTTCTCGCCCAGGCGGACGCAGACGGCCACGACCACTCCGCGACCGAAAATGCCACCGGCCTCCTGCATATCCACAACCACGCGACCGGCAGCATCGTCTGGTTTCCCACGTGGAAGAAGTTCCGCGAAACAACCGACTGGACGGACGCTGTCACCGGCATCACGGCGGAACTGGCCGCCGCCCCCGCGCCCGCTGACCAGGCCGGCGCCGCGCTGATCGCCTCGGATCTGGAAATGCTGCTGGAGCAGGCCTCCCGCTCCGGTGATGCCACTGTCTTTGTGCAGGAAAACCTCACCCGCCACCTGACGCGGACCTGGGCTGTGGGCGACGCGGTGGCAAAGGCGGACGGCAAGGATTTGTTCACCAGCGGCCCGGCCCCCTCTGTCTTCGCCGGCTACCCCTACGACGTCTACGCCCAGGACGGCGGCGTTTTCGCCACCACGCTGTGGAACGACATCATCGACGCCCGGCGTCACCGGGCCCTGGCGGAGGAAGCTGCCCGCAAGGCACTCAAGCCGGTTTCGCGCAAAGCCATGAAGAACGCCGCCCGCAAGGCGTCATCCCGCCGCTAGGCAGCCGCGGCTGGAACGCAGAACGGCGCCTGCCGGACCTCAGTCCGGCAGGCGCCGTCGTACGTGCAGAGCCTAGGCCAGGCGGGTCAGCCAGCCATGGGTGTCCGGTTCGGCACCGGTCTGGATGCCCAGAAGCTTTTCGCGGATGGCCATGGTGGTTTCCCCGGCCTTGGCGTCCTCGGAGCCGATGAACTCGGTGGCGTCCTTGAGGACTCCTATGGGGGTGATGACGGCTGCGGTGCCGCAGGCGAAGACCTCCGCGATCTCACCGGAGGCAACGCCGTCGCGCCACTCGTCAAGGGTGATCTTGCGTTCGGAAACCTCGCGGCCCATGTCCTTGGCCACCTGGATCACGGACATCCGGGTGACGCCCTCAAGGATGGTGCCGGTGAGCGCCGGCGTAACCAGCGAACCGTCCTTCATGACGAAGAACACGTTCATGCCGCCCAACTCTTCCACGGCGTTGTCGTTGGCCTGGTCGAGGAACAGCACCTGCTTGCAGCCGTTGGCTTCAGCCTCCTGCTGCGCGATAAGTGAGGCTGCGTAGTTTCCGCCACACTTGGCGTCGCCGGTGCCACCGCGGCCGGCACGGGCGTACTGGCGCGAGATCCAGATGGAGACCGGCTTCAGCTCGCCGCCGAAGTAGTTGCCGGCGGGTGAGGCGATCACCCTGAATGACACTTCGCGGGCGGCGCGGACACCAAGGAACGCCTCGGTGGCGATCATGAAGGGCCGCAGGTAGAGGGCTTCGCCGTCGCCGGAGGGCACCCATTCCTTGTCGGCCGCCACCAGTTCGCGGATGGCACCGAGGAAGTATTCGGCCGGCAGTTCGGGCAGGGCCAGCCGGCGGGCCGACTTGTTCAGCCGCGCCGCGTTCGCCTCGGGCCGGAAGGTCCAGACGGAGCCGTCAGCGTGCCGGTAGGCCTTGAGTCCTTCGAAGATTTCCTGGCCGTAGTGGAAGACCGCCGCGGAGGGGTCAAGGACAATCGGTCCGTACGGCTCGATCCGGGCATCGTGCCAGCCGCCGTTGCCGTCCGCGTCCACGCTGTAGTCGACGATGGCGGTGTGGTCGGTGAAGTAGTTGCCGAATCCCGGGTTTGCCAGGATGGCTGCACGCTCTTCGGCGGACTTCGGGTTTGCCGAAGGCTGCCGGGTGAATTCGACGCCATGGGCGGTCTGAGTCATGGTTCCTCCACGATCGGCCGCCCCGGGGTTCAGCGCTGAACAGCGAGGCGGCATTTGGTGATTCGAGTCAAGCTTACGCCCGATGCCGGGGCCCCCGGCGTGGGCTAGAGTCCGGCGGCGATGGCGTCGCCGACGGCGCTGGTGCTGCGGGCGGTGCCGTCGCGCTTTTCGACGTCCGCAACCACAGCGGCTTCGATCCTGCGTGCGGCTTCGGCGTAGCCCAGGTGGTCCAGCAGGAGTGCCGCGGAGAGGATGGCAGCGGTGGGGTCCGCCTTGCCCTGGCCGGCGATGTCCGGCGCGGAACCGTGGACGGGCTCGAACATGGAGGGCGCGGTACGGTCCATGTTGATGTTGCCCGATGCCGCCAGGCCGATGCCGCCGGTTATGGCAGCGGCGAGGTCGGTGATGATGTCGCCGAACAGATTGTCAGTGACGATCACGTCGAAGCGGGACGGGTCCGTGACCATGAAGATGGTGGCGGCGTCAACATGCAGGTAGTCGTGGGTGACCCCGGGGAATTCCTTGGCGACGGCCTCGACGGTGCGCTTCCAGAGATGCCCGGCGAAGACCAGGACGTTGTGCTTGTGGACCAGGGTGACGTGCTTGCGTTCCCGAAGGCTGGCGCGGCGGAAGGCATCGCGGACCACGCGCTCCACACCGTGGGCGGTGTTCAGGGAGACTTCGGTGGCTACCTCGTGCGGGGTACCTGCCCGCAGCGTGCCGCCGTTGCCCACGTAGGGACCCTCGGTGCCTTCACGCACCACGATGAAGTCGATAGTTCCGGGGTTTGCCAGCGGACTGCCAACGGTTCCGTAGAGCCGCGAGGGCCGCAGGTTGACGTAGTGGTCCAGGCTGAAACGGAGCTTGAGGAGCAGTTCGCGCTCGATGATGCCGGACGGGATGCGGGTATCGCCCGGGGCGGCGCCGACAGCGCCGAAGAGGATGGCATCGCGCGTCTTCAGGTCCGCCAGGACGTGGTCCGGCAGGGTTTCGCCGGTGGCAAGCCAGTGCTCGGCGCCCAGGTCGTAATGCGTCGGTTTGAGCTGCACGCCCTCCGCGGCCACAGCCTTTTCGAGGACTTTGAGGGCCTCGGCAATGACTTCGGGGCCGATGCCGTCGCCGGGGATAACTGCAAGATCGATGGAGGATGCGCTCATGATTTCAGGGTAGCCAAGACATCCATATGCTGGTCAACCCATCCCAAAATGTGGACAGGGGCGAATCCTCCCCGAGTGTTTTGGCTCCCTATTCGGCCGGTTCCTCGAATTTGGGGAACACGGGCGCGGGAGCGGGCAACGCCGTGCCCGGAACGATCGGAGTCGCGATCGCGGCGAACTGGCGGGCGCCTTCGGGCTGGCCCAGTGCGTCCAGGAGCTTCGCGGTGGCGCCGGGCATGACCGGCTGGGCGAGGACCGCCACAATCCGGAGCACCTCCAGCGTCACGTACAGCACCGTGTTCATGCGCTCGACGTCGGTCTTCCGGAGCACCCAGGGCGCCTGCTCGGCAAAGTAGGCGTTGGTGTCCCCCAGCACGGCCCAGATGGCCTCCAGCGCACGGCTGAATTCCTGTTTGTCGAAGGCGGCGCGTGCGGCGTCGAGCAGGCCGTTGGCCTGGGCCAGGATGGCGGTGTCGGCCGCGGTGAACTCACCGGGTTCGGGTACGGCAGCACCGCAGTTCTTGGCCACCATGGACAGGGAGCGCTGGGCGAGGTTGCCGAAGTTGTTCGCCAGGTCAGAGTTCATCCGTCCCACGATGGCCTCGTGGTTGTAGCTGCCGTCCGCGCCGAACGGGACCTCCCGCAGGAAGAAGAACCTTACCTGGTCCAGGCCGTAGCGGGCCACGAAGTCGGCGGGGGCCACCACGTTGCCCAGGGACTTGGACATCTTGACCCCGTTGTTGTTCAGGAATCCGTGGATCATGACGCGCTTGGGCAGTTCCAGCCCGGCGCTCATCAGGAACGCCGGCCAGTAGATGGCGTGGAACCTGGAGATGTCCTTGCCAATCACGTGGACGTCGGCCGGCCAGAACCTGCGGAACTTCTCCGAGTCGACGTCCGGGTAGCCGACGCCGGTGAGGTAGTTGGTCAGCGCATCCACCCACACGTACATGACGTGCTTGTCGTTGCCCGGGACGGGGACACCCCAGTCGAAGGTGGTCCGGCTGATGGACAGGTCCTCCAGGCCTCGCTTGACGAAGCTGATGACCTCGTTGAACCGGTACTGCGGGGCGCCGAATTCGGGGTGCGCCTCGTACAGCGCCAGCAGTTTGTCCTGGTAGGCGGACAGCCGGAAGAAGTAGCTCTCCTCCGCCGTCCACGTCACCTCGGTGTCCGTCTCTTTCGAGTAACGCACGCCGTCGTCCTTCACCACGGTGTCATCCTCGCCGTAGAAGGATTCGTCCCGGACGGAGTACCAGCCTTCGTACTTGGAAAGGTAGATGTCGCCGTTCGCTTCCATCTTCTTCCAGATGGCCTGCGACGCGGTGTAGTGGTCCTCGTCCGTGGTCCGGATGAAGCGGTCGTAGCTGATGCCCAGGGCAGCGTGCGCCGCCTTGTAGATTTCGGCGTTCCGGTTCACCAGATCCTTGGGCGCGATGCCTTCCTTCTCCGCGGCCTGGGCGATCTTCATGCCGTGCTCGTCGGTGCCCGTCAGGAACATCACGTCATAGCCGTCCAGCCGCTTGAAGCGCGCCATGGCGTCGGTTGCTATGTACTCGTAGGCGTGGCCGATGTGCGGCACGCCGTTGGGGTAGGTGATGGCCGTGGTGATGTAGAACGGCGTTTTCTCTGAAGCAGTCACGGTCGGACGTTTACCTTCGGTGCGTAAGTGGGTGGGCTAGATCAGTTCTGTCAGGGTATCGCTGAGCCGGACCAGTTCGTGGTCGTGCGAGGCCACCAGGACGGCGATGCCGTCGGAGGTGGTGTCCTTCAGGATGCTGATGATGCGGTTGGCTGAGGCGCGGTCCAGGCTGGCGGTGGGTTCGTCCACCACCAGGACCCTGGTGCCGAGGATCAGGGCCCGCGCAATGGCCACGCGCTGCCGTTCACCACCGGACAGCTGGGCCGGGCGGTGCCGCATGCGGCGGCCCAGCCCCACCAGGTCCAGCAGGTCCTTGGCCATGTCCCGCCGCTGGTCCACCTCGCCGTCGGGGACGGCGGGCAGGAGGACGTTCTCGAGGGCGCTCATGCCGTCAATCAGGGCACCACCCTGGTCCACGTATCCGATGAGGGCACGGCGGCGGTCGGCGATTTCGTCGTCGCCCATGCTTTCGAGCGAGTCTCCTTCCCAGAACACCCGGCCCGACGTCGGCAAGGTGAGCCCCGCGCCGACGGTCAGGATGCTGGTCTTGCCCGAGCCGCTTCGGCCGGCAACGCAATGCATCTCCCCCGCGTGCAGGGTCAGGTCGAAGCCCTCCACCACGCTGACGGCGTCGGCGCCGCCCTTTCCGCCGCCGTAGCGGATGGTGATATCGCGCATCTCGAGCGGGGTGGCGTGATCGGCCGACTTGACGATGGTATTGGCCCGGGTCTGCAGGGGGACCTCATTGGAGCCGCCCCGGCGGCTGCGCTGGACATTCGTCGGGTTTGTCATTGGACCACTTTCGTTGCAATCGGTATCCAGCAAAGTACAGCCACCAGCCCGGCCACCGCTGCCCAGATGGCCGCGTAGGGTGCCAGCAGCAGGCCGATGCCCAAGGCGCCCAGCACGCCCAGCGGCAAGGCCACGGTTCCCACGAGCGCGTTTTCGAACAAACGCACCTGACGGAGCATGTCCGGGTTCCAGCCCATCGCCTCGAGGATCCCCAGGTATTGGCGCTTGGCGTTGAGCTCAAAGCGGCCGGTCACCAGGGTAAGCACCAGCCCCACAGCCACGCCGGCAAGAGCCAGCAGGATGCTCGGCAGCGTCACGCTCGCCGCGGCAAGGCCACTGAGGGCGCTGGCACCCGCGGCCCGTGGAATGTCGATCAGCAAGGAGATCAGGCCGCCGACCGCGGCACCGAAGACACCCACCGCCACGGCCAGCGACAACGTGTTGAACTTATTGGTGCCCAGCTGCCGGTTGGCGAAGGTCAGCGGCGAATCGACGGGGATGAGCCGTTCGTCATGCTGCGGTTCCTGGTCCACCACGTCGCGGTGGCGGAGCTGCTGCGCGGCGAACAGGGCCGCGCCGCAGTAGAGGACCACGACGGCGGCGCACACCAGGGCGGTCGGCAGGCTCCAGCTCAACAAGCTCAGCAGGATCCCGGCGGCGGCAAGCAGCACGGCGCCAACGCCGAACTCCTCAAGGACCCAGCTGCGGATCCGCCGCTGCGTCCAGCCCATGGCCCGCAGGGTTCCGGCCTCGCTGCGGCGTTTCCGGATGTAGCTGACAGTTGACGCCCCGGTCAGCAGGGCCGCGCCGCACAGGGTCAGGAACAGCAGGGTGACGTTGGTGCCGGACAGGGATCCGGCCACGGCGTCGGCTGCGTTCTGCCGGACCCAGGACTGCTGGACGGTTCCCAGCGGGGACTCCTTGCCCGCCCCGTCCTTGGAGTAGCCGGGGACGGCGATGCTGGTGTCCTCGCGGGCCGAACCTGCCACGATCGTGGCGTCCAGTCCCATGTCGCGGATTTCGGCGGCGAGCTTCTCCACCTCGGGCTGGGCTTCTTTCCAGCTGCCCGGAGCCTTGGCGCGGACGCGGACGGCATCGATTACTGCAGCGTTCTGCTTGTAGCCCCGGGCTGCGGCCAGGCCGTAGTAGTCGGTGATCGCACCGGCGGACTGGCTCGCCAGGCCGGTGGCACTCAGGGACGGCTTGAGTTCCGCGGCGGGGACGTCCTTGCCTGCGGCGTCCTTGACCAGGGTGAACGGCGTAGGGTCATAGCCGCCCAGCGGCAGCTTGTTGACGTCGCCGGAAGCGGCGGCCACGGCAGCGGGGTCGAACGTACCGTACACCATGGGCAGCGGCTGGGCCGGCTGCTGCTGGCCCGTGGACAGGTTGTCCCGGTAGGAGCGCTCGTCCACCGGGTCCCGCTGCGTCTGGTCGACGGGGGCGCCATTGGCTGCCTTGTCCGGCAAGCGGTTCACGGTGACCCAGTCACCGGGCACGGCAGTCTTGTCCACGGCACCGTTGGCCGCGGTGTCGCCATCGGTGTACTTGGGGGCGCCGGCGAAGTTGGTGCTCCACTTGGCGGGCGTGTACAGGCCCTGGTTGAAGTTGCCGTTGTTGCCCAGCAGGGACGAGTGGTCGGTGGAACCGGGCCACGACAGCACGAAGGGGTCCTTGGAAACGAACGGCAGGTAATCCTTGCCCAACGACTTCGAAACGGTGCCGACGTCCTTGACTACCTTGCCGGCGTCGTCGATCTCCTCGATCTTGACGTTGTACTTCAGGTCCAGCGACGTGCCGGAGCGCACGATCAGCGGAACGGCCTGCGAGCCGCCCGTCAACTGGCCGGTGCGCTTGGCCTGCTGGTATTGGGTCATCAGGGGCGCCCAGTACTTGAGCTTCACGCCGAGGAAGTCGGGTCCTTCCTTGAGCTGGTCCATGCTGATGCCGCTGGTGAAGAGCCCTTCCAGGTACCGGCCCACTGCGCCGGCGTCACGTGCGTCGGCGGGCGGCGCCTTTTCCAGCGGGGCCAGGAAGTCGCCCGCAGAACCCAGCAGGGCCCGTTCGGCGGCGGGGTCCACGGCCACGACGGATTCGGTGACCTCGGGGGCGAGTGGCAGGGCCACGGAGAGGTTGAAGAGGTTGTGTTCGGAGCCGCCGGCGGGGGCGGGGAACTTGATGCCTGTCTCGCCCGCAGGTGCGGCGATGCGGATGCTGCTGCCGCCCTGGGCCTTTTCCTCGACGAGGCGCGCCTTGCCCAGGGTGCCTTCGGCAGTGGTTTTGAAGAGGGTCTGCTCGGAGTTGCCGTCGGAGCTCACGGCGCTGGCGGTTAGGCGGTACTTCTTTGCACTGTCGCTGAGTACCGATTCGGCCGCCGGCCACTGGTTCGGGGCGGTGGCACCCGCGGCCTGGTCAGCCGTGGCAGTGCCGGCGAGCCCCGCGTTGTAGCCGAGGTAGTCCATGGCGTCGAGCCGGGGTGTTTCAAGGTTCTGGGTCACCCGCGAAACGAGGCTGATCGGGGCTGCCACTGACGTTCCGGAGAGTTTGCGGATGGAGTCCAGCTGGTCGAATCCAATGCCGCCGGCGCCATTGGCGATCTCGGGCTGGAGGAGTGCTCCGGAGGGCGCCTTGGCCTGGACCAGGATGTCGTAGAGCCCCCTCGAATTTTCGTCGATTGTCCGGTTGAGCGCGGCCTGTGACTGGCTTTGGACAACGACCGACAAGCACATGGCTGCGATCAAGATGGCCGCGGTCAACAGCAGCACCCTGCTTCTGATGAACCTCTGGACGGCGTTCATGGAACTCCCTGAAACCTGGATTGCGTGCGCACACTTCCAACCGCCCGGGCAGACGTGGGCAATGGCGGACGGATGTGCAAAAGGTATTGGCCGGTCTGCCGGCTACGGTCCTGAACCAGGACCAAGCCATTGTAAGCAGACCGGCCAATCATACGTGGCTGCGCCGGGGCGTGCCCGCGCGGAGGAGCGGCTACGGCGTTTCGGCCGGTGTGTCGCGTTAGTCTTCCAAGTCCACTTCCCGGACCATTTCAGCGCCGATACCGGCCTTGATGGCGTCCAGCACCTGCTGGGGAACGGAGCTGTCGATGGTCAGCAGGGCGAGCACCTGGCCGCCTTCGTCGGAACGGGCAACCTGCATGCCGGCGATGTTGATGTTGTTCATGCCCAGGATGTGGCCGATGGTGCCGATGACGCCGGGGCGGTCGGTGTAGGCCACCACCACCAGGTGCTCGCTGATGGGGATTTCAACTTCGAAGCCGTTGATGCCCACCAGCTTCTCCACCTGCTTGGGGCCGGTCAGGGTGCCGGCCACGGAGATCTGGCTGCCGTCGCTCAGGGCACCGCGGAGCGTCAGGACGTTGCGGTACGACTCGGTGTCCGGGGTGGTGATCAGGCGGACGTTGATGCCGCGCTGTTCGGCGATGACGGGTGCGTTGACGTAGGACACCTGCTCGGTCACGATGTCGGCGAAGATGCCCTTCAGCGCTGCCAGCTCCAGCACCTTGACGTCGAGGGACGAAATTTCGCCGGCCACTTCGACGTCGAACTGGGTCAGGGAGGCATGGGTCAGCGCGGTGAAGATGCGGCCCAGCTTTTCGATCAGCGGGATGCCCGGGCGAACGTCGGGTGCGATGACGCCGCCGGCAACGTTGACAGCGTCCGGCACCAGTTCGCCGGCGAGGGCCAGACGGACGGACTTGGCCACGGAGACGCCGGCCTTTTCCTGGGCTTCATCGGTCGAGGCGCCCAGGTGCGGGGTCACCACCACGTTGTCGAGCTTGAAGAACGGCAGGTCGGTGCTGGGTTCCTTGGCAAAGACATCGACGCCGGCACCGGCGATTTCGCCGTCCTGCAGGGCCGTGAACAGGGCTTCCTCGTCCACCAGTCCACCGCGGGCCACGTTGACCACGTAGGCCGTGCTCTTCATCTTCTTGAAGGCGTCTGCTCCGAGCATGCCCACGGTCTCGGGCGTCTTGGGCATGTGGATGGTAATGAAGTCGGACTGGGCAAGGAGTTCGTCCAGGGTGACCAGCTGCACGCCAAGCTGCGCTGCCCGGGCGGAGGTGATGTAGGGATCGTAGGCGAGGATCTTGGTGTCGAAGCCCTTGAGCCGGGCTGCCACGAGGGCACCGATCCGGCCGAGGCCAATGATGCCGATCTTCTTTTCGAACAGTTCGATACCGGTGTACTTGGAGCGCTTCCACTCGCCGTCCTTCAGGGCGGCGCTGGCCTGCGGAATGTGGCGGGCCAGGCTGAGGATGTGGCCCACGGTCAGTTCGGCCGCGGAAACGATGTTGGACGTCGGGGCGTTGACCACCATGACTCCGGCCTGGGTGGCGGCCTTGATGTCGACGTTGTCCAGGCCCACGCCAGCACGGGCGATGACCTTCAGGTTCTTGGCCGCGGCGATGGCTTCGGCGTCCACCTGGGTGGCGGAGCGGACCAGGATCGCGTCTACGTCACTGATCGCCGAGAGCAGCTGGGAACGGTCGGCGCCGTCAGTCTGGCGGATTTCAAAGTCCGGGCCGAGGGCCTCGACGGTGGCGGGGGAAAGTTCTTCGGCGAGCAGTACTACGGGTTTTGACACGGCTGATCCTCTGCGTTGCAGTCCTGGGGATGGAAACAAGTCTAGGCCGACGGAAAGGCCGGGCTCACATTGTTAAGTGTGAACCCGGCCTCACCATTGCGGTCCAAGTGGTTGGGCTTGCGGCCTTAGCGGGCTGCGGAGCCTTCCACGTAGTCAACGTCCTGCTGCTGCCAGGAGAACAGGGAGCGCAGCTCGCGGCCAACAGCCTCGATGGGGTGCTGTTCAGCCTTGGCGCGCAGTTCCTTGAACTCGACGCCGCCGTTGTCCTGGTCCTCGATGAAGCGCTTGGCGAATGCACCGGACTGGATGTCGGCCAGGACGGCCTTCATGTTTTCCTTCACCTCGGGGGTGATGACGCGCGGGCCGGACACGTAGTCACCGTACTCGGCGGTGTCGGAAACGCTCCAGCGCTGCTTGGCGATGCCGCCTTCCCACATGAGGTCAACGATGAGCTTGAGCTCGTGCAGCACCTCGAAGTAGGCGATCTGCGGCTGGTAGCCGGCTTCGGTGAGGGTTTCGAAGCCGTACTGGATCAGCTGGGACACGCCGCCGCAGAGCACGGACTGCTCGCCGAAAAGGTCTGTTTCGGTTTCTTCGGTGAAGGTGGTCTTGATGACGCCCGCACGGGTGCCGCCGATGGCCTTGGCGTAGGACTTGGCCAGTTCCCAGGCGGAACCGGAGGCGTCCTGCTCGACGGCGATGATGTCCGGGATGCCGCGGCCGGCTTCGAACTCGCGGCGGACGGTGTGGCCCGGAGCCTTCGGGGCGATCAGGATGACGTCGACGCCCTCGGGGGCCTGGATGTAACCGAAGCGGATGTTGAAGCCGTGGGCAAAGGCAAGGGCCTTGCCGGGGGTCAGCTTGTCCTTGATGGAGTCGTTGTAGATCGCGCGCTGGTGCTGGTCCGGCGCCAGGATCATGATGACGTCGGCCCATTCGGCGGCGTCGGCAACGTTCTTGACCGTGAAGCCGGCGTCTTCGGCCTTGGCGATCGACTTGGAGCCCTCCTTCAGGGCGATAACAACCTCGACGCCGGAATCGCGCAGGTTCAGCGCGTGGGCGTGGCCCTGCGAGCCGTAGCCAACAATGGCAACCTTGCGGCCCTGGATGATGGAAAGGTCGGCGTCGTCGTCGTAGAACATTTCAGTCACTTGCGTAACTCCTCTTGAGTGGTTGTAGATAGTGGTCTTGCGGTGCTGCGGTTACGGGCGCCAGGTCCCGCCCGGGCTGGTGCCTAGGCGGAACGGAGGGCCCGGTCACTCATGGAGCGGGATCCCCGTCCAACGGCCAGGGTGCCGGACTGCACGATTTCGCGGATACCGAAGGGCTCCAGCACTGAAAGCAGGGCTGTGAGCTTTTCCGGATGGCCGGTGGCCTCAATGACGACCGAGTCGGTGGAAACGTCCACCACTGAGGCGCGGAACAGGTCTGCGGCTTGGGTTACCTGCAGGCGTGTTGCGGCATCCGCACGTACCTTGACCAGGATGTGGTCGCGCTGTACGGAAGTTTCTGGGGTCAGCTCAACGATCTTGATCACGTTGACCAGTTTGTTGAGCTGCTTGGTGACCTGCTCGATGAGGTCGCCATCGGCGTCGACCACCACCGTCATGCGGGACACGCCCGGCACTTCGGTGGGGCCGACGGCCAGGGAGTTGATGTTGAAGGCGCGGCGGGCGAACAGGCTCGCCACGCGGGTCAGGACGCCGGGCTTGTCCTCAACCAGGACGGAAAGTGTGTGGCGGCTCATGCTCAGTCTTCCTCTTCCCATTCCGGGGTCATGTTTCGGGCGACCTGGATTTGGTCATTGCTCACTCCGGAGGGCACCATCGGCCACACCATGGAGTTGGGGCTCACCACGAAGTCGATGACCACGGGGCGGTCGTTGATCTCGAGTGCCTTCTGGATGGTGGCGTCGATGTCCTCTTCGCGTTCGACGCGGAACGAGGCACAACCATAGGCCTCCCCCAGCTTGACGAAGTCCGGGATCCGGACGGTGTCATGGCCGGTGTTGAGGTCGGTGTTGGAGTAGCGGCCCTCGTAGAAGAGGGTCTGCCACTGCCGCACCATGCCCAGCGATGAGTTGTTGATGACGGCAACCTTGATGGGGATCTTGTTGATGGCGCAGGTGGCCAGTTCCTGGTTGGTCATCTGGAAGCAGCCGTCGCCGTCGATGGCCCAGACCACCCGGTCAGGCTCGCCCACCTTGGCGCCCATGGCCGCCGGGACGGCGTAGCCCATGGTGCCGGCGCCGCCGGAGTTCAGCCAGGCGTGCGGGCGCTCGTACTTGATGAACTGGGCAGCCCACATCTGGTGCTGGCCAACGCCCGCCACGTAAACGCCTTCGGGGCCGGTTAGCTGGCCGATCCGCTCAATGACCTTCTGCGGGGCGATGAGGCCGTCATCCGGCTCGGTCCAGCCCAGCGGGTAGGTTTCCTTGAGGTTGTTCAGGAAGGCCCACCAGGTGGTCAGCTCAGGCGTGCCGGAAGCTTCGAACTGGCTGCGGACGGCCTCTGTCAGTTCCGGAATGATCTCCTTGACGGAGCCGACGATGGGCACGTCCGCGGTGCGGTTCTTGGAAATTTCGGCGGGATCGATGTCGGCGTGGATGACCTTGGCGTGGGGTGCGAAGGTCCGCAGCACGCCGGTAACGCGGTCATCGAAGCGGGCGCCGAGCGTGATCAGGAGGTCTGACTGCTGCAGGGCGGTCACGGCGGAAACACTGCCGTGCATGCCCGGCATGCCCACGTGCTGCGGGTGGGAATCCGGGAACGCGCCCTTTGCCATCAGGGTGGTCACCACGGGCGCACCCGTCGCTTCGGCGAGGGCGAGCAGTTCCGCCGAGGCATGCGCCTTGACCACGCCGCCGCCCACGTAGAGGACCGGCTTGGAGGCAGCAGCGATAAGTTTCGCCGCCTCGCGCACCTGCTTGTTGTGTCCCCGGGTTACGGGACGGTAGCCGGGCAGGTCGATCTTCGGCGGCCAGGAGAACGTCATCTGGCCCACCTGGGCGTCTTTGGCAACGTCAACCAGGACGGGGCCGGGGCGGCCGGTGGAGGCGAGGTGGAAGGCCTCGGCCATGACGTGCGGGATGTCGTTGGGGTCTGTCACCAGGAACGAGTGCTTGGTGATGGGCATGGTGATGCCCACGATGTCGGCTTCCTGGAAGGCATCGGTGCCGATGACGCCGCTGGCGACCTGGCCGGTGATGGCCACCAGGGGCACGGAGTCCATGTGGGCGTCCATGATGGCGGTAACGAGGTTGGTGGCGCCGGGGCCCGAGGTGGCGATGCAGACGCCAACCCGCCCGGTGACCATGGCGTAGCCTTGCGCGGCGTGGCCGGCTCCCTGTTCGTGACGGACCAGCACGTGGTTCATGGTGGAGGCCATCAAGGGGTCGTAGGTGGGCAGGATCGCGCCACCAGGCAAACCGAAAATGTCGTCGACGCCGAGTTCTTCGAGCGAGCGGACGATTGCTTGCGAGCCGGTCATCACCGTCGGGGGTACAACGTTGTTCGGCCCAAGGACAGGAGAGACGGCAGCAAGGTCGGCGACGACGGCGGCATGCTCGGCCGTCCGGTCGGCGCGTTCCGGAGCCTTGGCGGCTCCAGCGGACTTGGTGGCCATCAGCGAGGGGCTGATGGGCGATCCTTTGCTCATCGGACTCTTCCTTGTGGATCTTCTCTGGTGTTGGAACTTTGACTGGAAAGGCGGAAAATAAAAAAACCCCTCAGCCTGGTGGCTCTGTGAGGGGTTCGCGCGTGACGGTTCGTTACCAGTGGAGGCTAATGTGCCACGCGCTTGGTAAGGACGACGACGATGCCGGTAACGAAGGTCATGCGTTCAGTTTTCCCTCTTGGCAAGACGGGTGTCAACGAGCGAGCACCGTATCTCACCATGTGGACAACACTGTCCACTCTTTGATCCTATCTCGGAAGGACCAGCCGAAACCGAACCGCGGAGGGCAGCAGGGCTTAGTAAGGGGGATCCCGAGGGCCCCAAGTGATGCGGCGGCCCCGCCGCATCACTTGGGTAGGGATCACCCGTCAGCCTGTGTAAGCGCCCTGGCTGGCGCTGTGCACCAGCTTGGCGTACTTGGCGAGCACTCCCTTGGTGTAGCGGGCCGGGAGCGGCTCCCAGCCCACTTTGCGGGCCTCAAGCTCGGCGCCGTCCACCAGCAGGTCGAACGTCCGCGCGGCGATGTCCACCCTGATCCGGTCGCCGTCCTTGACGAGGGCGATGGGGCCGCCGTCGACCGCTTCCGGTGCAACGTGGCCGATGCACAGGCCGGTGGTTCCGCCGGAGAAGCGGCCGTCGGTCAGCAACAGGACGTCCTTGCCCAGGCCGGCGCCCTTGATGGCACCGGTGATCGCAAGCATTTCCCGCATGCCCGGGCCGCCCTTGGGACCTTCGTAACGGATGACGACGACGTCACCGGCCTTGATCTCACCGTTATCGAGCGCGTCCAGGGCACCCTTCTCGCGTTCGAAGACACGGGCCGAGCCCTCGAAGACGTCGGCGTCGAAGCCGGCACTCTTGACGACGGCGCCTTCCGGAGCCATCGAGCCGTGCAGGATGGTGATGCCGCCGGTTTTGTGGATCGGGTTGTCCAGTGCGCGCAGGATCTTGCCATCAACGTCCGGCGGGTTGATCGCCTCGAGGTTTTCAGCGACAGTCTTGCCCGTGACGGTGAGGCAGTCGCCGTGCAGCAGGCCGGCGTCGAGCAGGGCCTTCATGATCACCGGCACGCCGCCGATCCGGTCGACATCGGTCATCACGTAGCGGCCGAACGGCTTGAGGTCGCCCAGGTGCGGGATCTTGTCGCCGATGCGGTTGAAGTCGTCCAGGGTCAGCTCCACCTCGGCTTCGCGGGCGATGGCCAGCAGGTGCAGGACGGCGTTGGTGGAACCACCGAAGGCCATGGTGACGGCGATGGCGTTCTCGAAGGCCTCCTTGGTCATGATGTCGCGCGCAGTGATGCCCTTTCGCAGCAGGTTGACCACCGCTTCACCCGACTTGCGGGCGAATTCATCACGACGGCGGTCTGCCGAGGGCGGGGCGGCGGAGCCGGGCAGGGACATGCCAAGGGCTTCGCCGATGCAGGCCATGGTATTGGCCGTGTACATGCCGCCGCAGGCGCCCTCACCCGGGCAGATGGCCTTTTCGATCCGGGTGAGGTCCTCCATGCTCATCTTGCCGGCCGCGCATGCACCGACGGCCTCGAAGGCGTCGATGAGGGTGACTTCCTTTTCGGAGCCGTCTTCGAGCTTCACCCAGCCGGGCATGATGGAGCCGGCGTAGAGGAAGACGCTGGCCAGGTCCAGGCGGGCGGCAGCCATGAGCATGCCGGGCAGGGATTTGTCGCAGCCGGCCAGCAGGACCGAACCGTCGATCCGTTCCGCCTGCATGACGGTCTCAACGGAGTCGGCGATGACTTCGCGGGAGACCAGTGAGAAGTGCATTCCCTCGTGTCCCATGGAAATGCCGTCCGAGACTGAGATGGTGCCGAACTGCATGGGGAACCCCCCACCTGCGTGGACGCCTTCCTTGGCGCCCTGCGCGAGGCGGTTCAGCGAGAGGTTGCAGGGGGTGATCTCGTTCCATGAGCTCGCCACGCCAATCTGCGGTTTGGCGAAGTCGTCATCGCCCATGCCGACGGCCCGGAACATGCCGCGCGCGGGCGCCGCATGGATTCCATCGGTGACGACGCGGCTGCGGGGCTTGATATCAGGCGTGTTCTCAGTTGTGGTCTGGGCGTCACTCATAGGGGAAAGTCTAGGGCTCACGCCGTGGCCGGACGACCGTAAGTGCCGGTTCCCGGTGAAATAGCGGCAAAATCCAGCCAAATAGTGGACTGGGATCTCATATTCTGAGCCGCCCGGGGGCGCCGGGCGGGCTCTTGCCGCGCCGCGCCCACGGCCCGGGCCTCCGCGTTCCGCCTGCTGCATCTCTGGACAGCAGTGGCCGCCCGACGTAGCGTCGGGACAGGACACCCCCGCCGCCCGGATCGAGAGGCCTGCCATGGACATTCTTTTCTGGATCATCCTCATCGTCGTCATCGCGGCAGTCATTTGGTGGCTGCTGAACCGCAACAAATCGGCCAACGCGCCGGGCGCATCCGGCACGAGGTCGGACGGCGCACTGGAGGGAGGCAGCGCCGCAGCATCGGCTGACGCTGCCGCGACCACCGGCATACCCACGGCGGCCGGCTTCGGCGCGGCCGCCGGACCGGCCGCCCCCGCA
This sequence comes from Pseudarthrobacter sp. YAF2, assembly GCF_052113345.1. Taxonomy (NCBI): domain Bacteria; kingdom Bacillati; phylum Actinomycetota; class Actinomycetes; order Micrococcales; family Micrococcaceae; genus Pseudarthrobacter; species Pseudarthrobacter sp. YAF2. Next base: position 82,185 of record NZ_JBFRDA010000014.1, read on the forward strand.
ACGGCAGAGGAGCCGGCGGACTCGTCGGCGTCACCACGGGCGACGCCCCCAACTGCCGAGGCACTCGACACCCCGGTCCGGGACTCTTCCGGCGCCGGTGATGGCACGGACTCTTCCCGTGCCGGCGATGAGCGCCGGCGGCAGGACGAAGCCGAGTGGGCAACCCAATGGTCCGAGGCCGGACCGTCCGGATCACGGCCCGCACCAGCCTCCACCGGCCCTGCACCGGCAACGGCCGCAGCACCGGTGGCAGCCGCGCCCACGGCCGGGGCTGCACCAGGGGAAACAGACACCGCGCAGCCGGCATCCGTGGAGCACGACTCCCCCACGCCCGTCCACCCCCGGCACCATGACGAATACACGGCACCCCACGCCCCGACGCTACCCGGCGCCGAAACCGCCGCGGTGGAAGAAACGGCAGCGGCCGAAATGATGGCCCGCGCAGAATCCTCCGCCCTGGTGGAGGAGGCGGGAGCGCAGTACCAGGAATTGGCCCCGCTGCAAGGTGAAGCGGCAGGAGAACCGACCGGGCACCTCGCGGCCGACGAACCCTACGGGGCAGGCTCGGCCTCGCCCGCCGCCGATGGAAGCGGGCCGGCGGACTACAGCGTCAAGGCGGACGCCGCTGCGATGGTCTACTACGAAGAAGGACATCCCGACTATGAGCAGACCCGGGCGGAAGTCTGGTTTGAGTCTGCAGCGCACGCCGAGGCCGCCGGTTTCCGCGCTCCGCGGCGCAGGCGGCTCCAGCAGGAGGACGGGCCGCTTTAAGGCCCCGCGCCAATGCTGGACGCTGTTCCTGGCGTTCCTGCTGGCGGCGTGCACCGGCACGCCGCCAGCCCCAACGCCTGGAAGCAGCGCCGGCACCACGACGGAACCGTCCGTCTCCATACCCGCGGTGCAGGAGAAACTCGAGCTGCAGCTGAATGTCCCCTGGGCAGCGGTCTTCCTTCCGGACGGCACGGCCGTCATCTCCGAGCGTGGAACCGCGTTGTTGAAGGCAGTCCGCAATGGACAGGCCACCACCGTGGGGAAAGTCCCGGGCGTGGTGCCCGGTGGCGAAGGAGGCCTGCTGGGCCTGGCTCTGTCTCCGCATTTTGATGTTGACCACTACCTCTACGCCTATGTGACAGGCCAGGAGGACAACCGCGTGGTCAGGCTGACCCTCGAAAGAGACGCTACCGGGACTCTGGTCCCCGGGCCGCCGCAAACCGTCTTTGCCGGCATACCGAAGGCCACGACGCACAACGGCGGAAGGATCCGGTTTGGACCGGACGGCTTTCTCTATGTGGGCACCGGCGATGCCCAGCACCGGGAACAGCCCCAGGACCCGAACGCTTTGGGCGGCAAGATCCTGCGGCTTGCCCAGGACGGCAGTCCCGCGCCCGGGAACCCGTTTGGAAATGCCGTTTACAGCCTTGGACACCGGAATGTCCAGGGGTTGGCCTGGGGCAGCGACGGCCGGCTGTGGGCCAGCGAATTCGGCCCCGACGTCAATGACGAGCTCAACCTGATCCTTCCCGGCGCCAACTACGGCTGGCCGGAAGTGACGGGCGCACCGCACCGGCCGGGATTCCAGGATGCAAAGGTCGTGTGGCCGGCCACAAGCGAATCGTCGCCCAGCGGCCTGGAAATAGCCGGCGGCACCGCGTACCTGGGAGCGCTTCGCGGGGAGAGGCTGTGGGCAGTCGCCCTCCACGGAACGGAGGCAGGCAATCCTGTGGCCTATTTCACAGGGATGTACGGGCGGATCAGGGATGTGATCCGGACCCCGGAGGGCGAATTGTGGCTGCTGACCAACAACGAAAACCCTGATTTCGTGCTGGTTTTGAGGCTGCGGAAGTGACGGGGACACGTCCCCCCGCGCCGATTTCACTTGCACCAAAAGTTCGTGTAGAGTTTCATGTCGTTGCGGAGATCAACGGGAAAGAAAAAGCCCGAAAGATTGAAGCAAAGAAGATGCACCTCTAGCTCAATTGGCAGAGCAATTGACTCTTAATCAATGGGTTCCGGGTTCAAGTCCCGGGGGGTGCACCACTGGGAAAACAGCCTCCGGCTCGCGGCAACGCGAGCCGGAGGCTGTTTTGTTTTGTCGGCTGAATTTATCGACTGCGAAGGCAATGGCCCAGCAACGGATGGAGCCGCGGGAACGTGCGACGGCCGGCGGGCCGCCGGGCACAAAAAAGCGTGGCCCCGTCAATTGATTGCCGGGGCCACGCTTTAAGGCCGAGAGAAAATGCCGGTTACTTGGCCGAGTCCACCAGGGCCGAGGCATTGCTGGGCGTTGTGGCGAACTGGCTGGCGAGTTCGCGGACCACAGCTTTAAGTTCCTGGCGCAGGACCTCGGGGTCGATCGATGCGGACGCCAATACGGAGCGCTCCATCTCCACTGCCTGGGCCACAGCTTCCTTGCCCCGCTCGGTCAGCGACACCACGTGGCTCCTGCGGTCCGAGGTGCTGCGCACCCGGACAATGTGGCCATGGGACTCAAGCCGGCTGAGCGTCTTGCCCATGGTCTGGGCCTGGACGCGGACGTACTGGGCAAGCTGGGCCTGGGTCATGGGACCTTGGGCGGCCAGCACTTCGATGGCGATGACACCGGCATGGGTGAGTCCGATGGCGCCAAGTTTTTCGTTCCAGGAGTGTTCAACGAGGCGCGCAGCAGTGGACAGGAGGCGCCCTGTGGGCCAGTGATCCATATCAGGCATAGCAGCAAGTATAGCCAAGTGCCGATTAGCACTCGCCCCACCTGCTTACTAGGCTGTTGTGTCCCGCCCGCAACAAGGAGAAAAACATTGGCTGAAAGACTCGTCACCGGCGACAAAGCACCCGCGTTCACCTTGCAGGATTCAAGCGGCAAGGAGGTCAGCCTGGCCCCGGCCTCCGGCCGCTCCACCATTGTCTACTTCTACCCGGCAGCGTCCACACCCGGCTGCACCAAGGAAGCCTGCGACTTCCGCGACAGCCTTGCCTCCCTGCAGGCCTCCGGATACGACGTCCTCGGCATTTCGCCTGACCCTGTGGAAAAGCTGGCAAAATTTGCCGCCAATGAAGCCCTGACATTCCCCCTGCTCTCGGATGAGGACCACGCAGTAGCCGAGGCTTATGGCGCCTGGGGCGAAAAAAAGAACTACGGAAAGACATACCAGGGCCTGATCCGCTCCACCATCGTGGTGGATCCCGACGGCACGGTGTCCCTGGCCCAGTACAACGTCAGGGCAACCGGCCACGTGGCCAAGCTGCGGCGGGACCTCAACCTGGACGCCTGACCGCGCCGCTGCGCCCGCCGGAACACCCTGCCGGAGCGACGCTACAATGGACACTGGCATCCCGCCGTCGAACGCTGTGCGTTCATGGCAGGAAGCCTGCGCGCGAGTGGTGAAATTGGCAGACACGCAGGATTTAGGTTCCTGTGCCTTCGGGCGTGGGGGTTCAAGTCCCCCCTTGCGCACATAGCGGATCCCCCGGCTTCGGCCGGGGGATCCTTCGCTTTAAGCCGTGCCCTCCCCTGCCGGTCCATGCCCCGAATCGAAAAACTCCAAAGATCCACCCATCCGCTTCCGCGCACCGGCCGAATAGCCAATGAGACACCAGCCAAGGGCAGGTGCTTACCCCCCAAGTCAGACTGCAAGCCGCGGACACAATTCCAAGGGCAGCAGGCGAAACGATCCAAGGAGAACTGAAATGCAGACCTTCAAGCGCACCACTTTCACCGTCGCAGGCGTTGCAGCGGCCGCTCTGCTCAGCCTCACCGCATGTGGCGGTTCAGGCAGCACGTCCGGGTCCTCGGCATCTTCGGCGCCGATGTCCTCCGCCCCCAGCTCCAGCATGGCCTCACCGTCCGCCAGCGCATCGGCAAAATCTTCCGCAAGCAGCATGGACCCGGCAGCAAACCTGGTCGGCCCCGGCTGCGCCGCCTACGCCCAGCAGGTTCCCACCGGCGCAGGTTCGGTAGCGGGCATGGCCCTGGATCCGGTGGCCGTCGCGGCTTCCAACAACCCCATCCTCACCACGCTCACCGCGTCGGTTTCCGGCAAGCTCAACCCCAAGGTCAACCTGGTTGACACCCTCAACGGCGGCGAATTCACCGTCTTCGCACCGGTGGATGACGCCTTCAAGAAGATTGACGCCGCCACCATCGACACCCTCAAGACGGACGATGCCCTGCTGAGCAAGATCCTGACCTACCACGTTGTTCCCGGCCAGATCACCCCCGACAAAATCGCCGGCACGCACGCCACCGTCGAGGGCGGCTCCGTCACCGTGACCGGCAGCGGCAACAACCTCAAGGTGGACAACGCCAACGTCATCTGCGGCGGCGTCAAGACCAAGAACGCCACGGTCTACCTGATCGACTCCGTGCTGATGCCCAAGTAGCCGACTCAGGCAACAGGCGTTCTTCGACCAAGCCGGGTTCCGCTGGTTTTCCAGGGGCCCGGCATTGGCGTGTCCGCCTCCAGGCAACGTTCAAGTCCTGTCCACTAGACTGGGTCCCGGCCCGCAAGCGGCGGAGCCGGCAGGATCCAGAGGTGATAAACGAGTGCCCAGCAGTACATCGCGGCGGACTGCCATCAAGGCCGGCGCCGTCCTCATGGCGCTGGGCGTCACATCATGCACAGGCACACCGTCGCCCTCTCCCGCGCCCGGCCAGAACAACTCCACACCGGCGGATCCGGCAGCAACGTTCAGCTTCGGTACGGCCGCCCAGCCATTGGGCCTTGACCCGGCGTTGTCCAACGACGTCGAATCCCAGCGCATCACGCGGCAAATCATGGAAGGCCTCGTGGGCGTGGACCAGACCACCGGCAAGCCCACACCACTGCTGGCCACCGAATGGAACGAATCCAACGAGGGCCGCACCTACACCTTTAAACTCCGGACCGGCGTCACCTTCCAGGATGGCACCCCGTTCAACGCCGACGCCGTCTGCACCAACTTCAACCGCTGGTTCGCCTTTCCCGCTGAACTGCGGAAGCAGGCACCGGGAAGCTCCTTCAAGGGCGTCTTCAAGGCACACTCGGACGAAGCAAGCCTCTCAATCTTCAAGAGTTGCACCGCGGTGGCAGCGGACACCGTGCAGATCGACCTCACCCAGCGCTTCACCGCGTTCCTCCAGGCGTTGACCCTGCCCGCCTTCGCCATCGCCTCCCCCGCAGCCCTCGCAGCCGGCAAGGCCGACGTGCTGGACCAAAACCGTGGCGGCCAGGCCTTGTCCGTTTTCGCCACCAACCCGGTGGGCACGGGCCCCTTCTCGTTCGCCGCGTGGGGCAGCGACAGTGTCACCCTCTCCAGCAACAAGACCTACTGGGGCGACCGCGGCCAGATCGCCACCATCAATTTCCTGGCCTACAACTACCCGCAAACCCGCCTCCAGGCCCTCCTGGACGGCAAGATCGACGGCTACGACGCCGTGACGGTGGGGAATTTCGACCAGCTGGTCAAGCGCGGCAAGCAGATCGTCCAGCGCGACCCCTTCTCCGTGATGTACGTGGGCATAAACCAGGACGTCCCGGTGCTCCAGAACCAGAAGATCCGGCAGGCGGTGGAGCTCGCGATCGACAAGGAAACCCTGATCCGGAAGTTCTTCATCGACAACACCGCCAAAGCCACGCAGTTCGTCCCGCCCAAGATCAGCGGCTTCAACAACGACGCCCCGGAGCTGGGACATGATCCGGAGAAGGCCAAGAGCTACCTCAAGGAGGCCGGTTACGCGGGCGAGGAACTGAAGTTCTACTATCCCTTGAACGTCACCCGCCCCTACCTTCCTACCCCCGAGAAGGTCTACGCCGAGCTCAGCCGCCAGCTCACCGCGGTCGGCTTCAACATCCGGCCCGTCCCGGTCGACTGGTCAGACGGCTACCTCCAGAAGGTCCAGTCCCCCGGCGACCACGCACTGCACATCCTCGGCTGGAACGGCTCCTACTCGGACGCCGACAACTTCGTCGGCCCGCTGTTCGGCGAGAAGAACGGCGAATTCGGGTACCAGGATCCGCAGGTGTTCTCGAAGATCAACAGGGCCCGCGGCCTGCCGGACGGCAAGGAGCGTGATGACTTGTATCACACCATCAACTCCCAGATCGCGGCGACCGTGCCGGCCGTTCCCATCGCCTTCCCCATCTCTGCCCTTGCCCTTTCAGACCGGGTCCTGAACTACCCGGCGTCACCGGTCTTAAATGAAGTTTTTACGAAGGTCCAACTAAAGCCTTGACGGGCCGGTCCAATTTCAGTATGTCGGCTGCGCGGGGATATTCTGTGACAGCCAGAGCCGCTGCAATCGGAGACTGATCGTGACCTTCATTTCCAAGACCCCACATGCCGACGTTGTCCTGATAGGCGGCGGCATCATGAGCGCAACGCTGGGGGCATTCCTCAAGCAGCTGGAGCCGGACTGGACCATCTCCTTGTTCGAACGGCTGGACCAGCCGGGGCTCGAAAGCTCAGATCCCTGGAACAACGCGGGAACGGGCCACGCGGCCCTCTGCGAACTGAACTACTCCCCCGCAGCCAAAGACGGCTCGGTCAGCCCCAACAAGGCGCTGCTCATCAATGAACAGTTCCAGCTTTCCCGCCAGTTCTGGTCCCATCTGGTGGACAACAGCCTGATCGGTTCCCCCAAGGGCTTCATCAACACCGTCCCGCACATGAGCTTCGTGATCGGCGAGGACCACACCCGGTTCCTGAAGACGCGGTACGAGGCCCTGAAGCCGCACACCCTGTTCCGGTCCATGGAGTACTCCGAGGACCACGCACAGATCGCCAAGTGGGCGCCGCTGATCGTCAAGGGCCGCGACCCCCAGCAGCGCGTTGCCGCCACCCGCGCCGCCGAGGGAACCGACGTCGACTTCGGGGCACTGACCCGTGAACTCACCGGCTACCTGGGGAACAACGGCGTCGAAATCAACTACGGCCATGACGTCACCGGCATCTCCCGCGCGTCCGACGGCGGCTGGGACCTGGCGCTGAAGCACCCGCGGTCAGGGGAGCACGGCAAGATCCACGCCAAGTTCGTTTTCGTCGGCGCCGGCGGCGGCGCTCTGCACCTGCTCCAGGCTTCCGGCATCCCCGAAAGCAAGGGCTACGGCGGATTCCCCGTCTCCGGGCAGTTCTTCCGCTGCACGGATGAGACGATTGCCGCCCAGCACAGCGCCAAGGTGTACGGCCAGGCCTCCGTCGGCGCCCCGCCGATGTCCGTACCGCACCTGGATACCCGCTATGTCAACGGCAAGCGCTCGCTCCTGTTCGGACCGTACGCCGGCTTCTCCACGAACTTCCTCAAGAACGGCTCCTACCTGGACCTGCCGCTGTCCATCCGGCCCAGCAACATCATCCCGATGCTCGCCGTGGCCAAGGACAACATGGACCTCACCGCATACCTGGTCAAGGAAGTGGCCAAGCGGCACGACCAGAAGGTCGGGGCACTGCGCGAGTACTACCCTGAGGCAAAGGGCGGAGACTGGGAACTTATCACCGCCGGCCAGCGTGTGCAGATCATCAAGAAAGATCCGCAAAAGGGCGGCGTCCTTCAGTTCGGAACCGAAGTGATCGCCGGCCGCGACGGCTCCATCGGCGCGCTCCTGGGCGCGTCGCCCGGAGCCTCCACCGCTGTCCCCATCATGATTGAACTGCTGCAGAAGACGTTCCCCAGGAACTTCAAGGGCTGGCAGTCCAAGCTCAAGGACATGATGCCCGGTTACGGGGTCAAGCTGGATGAAAATCCTGACCTGGCCGCGGAGCTGGAACGGGCCACGGCCAAGTCCCTCCAGCTGGAGAGCGTTTCCGCCAGCCATTGACCCTTCCGGGGCCAGCGGCTGGCACCCAGGGCATGTACCAGTCACTCGACCCCCAGGAGGGCACCCATGTTCCGGCTGGCGCACCTTTCCCTTGCCAACAGGGCCCTGATCGCGCTGATCACCGTCTTCGCCTCGGTGTTCGGCGTGATCACCATGTCCTCGCTGAAGCAGGAGCTCATCCCATCCATTGAGTTCCCGCAGATCACCGTGCTCAGCGCCATGCCCGGCGCCTCGCCCGAAGTGGTGGACAAGCAGGTCAGTGGCCCGCTGGAGAAGGCGCTGAACGGCGTGGAGGGGCTGGAATCCACCTCCTCCACGTCGCGCACGGGCGTCTCGCAGATCACCATGGTGTTCACCTATGGTTCGAACCTGGACCGCGCCCGGAACCAGATTGACCGCGCGATCTCCAATGCCAAGCGCACCCTCCCCAGCGACGTCCAGCCGCAGGCCATCGCTGGAAGCATCAGCGATTTCCCCATTGTTTTCCTGGCCGTCTCGTCGGACAAGCCGCTGAGCGAATTGAACGCCGACCTCCAGCGCCTCACGGTGCCCCGGCTGCAGAAGATCGACGGCGTCCGCAGCGCCGACGTTACCGGAGGGGCGTCGCAGCACATCGAAATCCTGCCCAGGGCCGATGCCGTTGCGGCCGCAGGCACAAGCCTCACGGCAATCCGCGATGCCCTGTCCAACAATGGGGCGCTGGTTCCGGCCGGAACACTCCAGGACCAGGGAAAGACCCTTTCGCTGCAGATCGGCAGCCCCGTCGATTCGCTCGACACCATCAAGGCCCTGCCGCTGGCCGGCGCCAAGAACGCAGCCACCATAGGTTCCGTTGCCGACGTATCGCTCAAGGACGACGAACGCACCTCCATCACCCGCACCAACGGGGTTGAGACCCTGGCCGTTTCGGTCACCAAGAAACCCGAGGGCGACACCGTGGGGATTTCCCACGCGGTGCGGGACTCCCTGCAGGATCTGCAGGCGGAACTGGGCTCAAACGCAAAGTTCACCCCCTTCTTCGACCAGGCACCGTTCATCGAAAAATCCATCAAGGACCTCACCACCGAAGGCCTGTTGGGGCTGGGATTCGCGGTCGCGGTCATCCTGCTCTTCCTGATGTCGGCCCGGTCCACCCTGGTCACCGCCGTGTCTATCCCGCTCTCGCTGCTCATCACGTTCATCGGCTTGTCGGGCACCGGCTACTCGCTGAACATCCTGACGCTTGGCGCGCTCACCATCGCAATCGGCCGCGTTGTGGACGATTCCATCGTGGTCATCGAAAACATCAAGCGGCACCTGAGCTACGGCGAGGAAAAGTCCGCGGCCATCCTCACCGCCATCAGGGAAGTGGCAGGGGCCATCACTGCATCCACCCTGACCACCGTGGCGGTCTTCCTGCCGATCGCTTTCGTGGGTGAACTGGCCGGCGAGCTCTTCCGGCCGTTCGCGCTGACGGTCACCATGGCGCTGCTCGCCTCGCTCCTGGTCTCCCTGACCATCGTCCCGGTTCTCGCCTACTGGTTCCTCAAGAACCCAGCAGGCGCGCCCGGCGGAGTTCTTGCCGGGTCCCCGGAGGCCCGCAGGATGGCCGACGAAGCAAAGGCAAAGGCCCACGACGCCGAGCAGCGCGGCCGGCTGCAGCGCGGCTACCTCCCGATCCTCCGGTCCACCCAGAAGCATCCGGTCATCACCCTGGTGGCCGCCGTCCTGGTGCTCGGCGCCACCGGCGCCATGACGCCGCTGCTGGCGACCAACCTGCTGGGGAATTCGGGACAGAACAGCCTGACCGTGCGCCAGGCGCTGCCGGCCGGGACCAGCCTGGCAGACACCAGCGCCGCCGCCATCCGCCTTGAGGAGGTCCTGCGCGGCATCGACGGCATCAAGGACGTCCAAGTGACCTCGGGCAACGCACAGGCCGGCTTCGCGGCACTCACCTCCAGCGGATCCTCGAACTCGACTTTCACCGTGGTCACCGACGAAAAGGCCAACCAGGAACGGCTCCAGGACACTGTCCGGTCCGAGCTGGCCAAGGTGCCTGGTTCCGGCAAGATCTCAGTGGGCACCCAGCAGGGCGGCTTCGGCACCTCATCCACGGTGGACGTCACCCTGAAGGCCGCCACCAGTGCCGACCTCCAAGCCGCCAGCGACACCATGGTTGCCGCCATGTCCGGCGTTCCCGGCACCAGCGAGGTGGCCAGCAACCTGGCCGCCAGCAACCCCGTGGTGCAGGTCAAGGTGGACCGGGCCAAAGCAGTGGCCGCCGGGCTGAATGAGGAACAGGTGGCCGGGGTCCTGGCTTCCACCATCAGCCCCATCCCTGCCGGGACGGTCCGCATCGACACCAATGACTACCCGGTCCGCATCGGCCAAGGCACCAAGTTCACCAGCATCGACGCGGTCCGCAACATCCCGTTGCCGGCCGGCGGCCGTCCTGTGACGCTGGGCAGCATCGCCTCCGTGGAGCAGGTGGATGTCCCCGTTTCCATTACGGCCAGCAATGGCGAGCGGACTGCCAAGGTGTCCATCACGCCGTCGGGCTCCAACCTGGGCGCGGTGAACACCGAAGTCCAGAAGCGCCTGGCGGACGTGCAGCTGCCGGCGGGCGTCACGGCCGAAATCGGCGGTGCCACCACCCAGCAGGCGGACTCGTTCCGGCAGCTGGGCCTGGCCCTGCTGGCTGCCATCGCCATCGTCTACGTGATCATGGTGGCCACCTTCAAATCCCTCATCCAGCCGCTGATCCTCCTGGTCTCCGTCCCGTTCGCGGCCACCGGAGCCGTGGCGCTCCTGCTGCTGACCGGGGTGCCGCTGGGCCTGCCGTCGCTGATCGGCATGCTGATGCTGGTGGGCATCGTGGTCACGAACGCAATCGTGCTGATCGATCTCATCAACCAGTACCGGCAGCCGCGGGACGGCAAGCCCGGAATGAATGTGGCGGACGCGATCACGAACGGCGCCCGGCAGCGCCTGCGGCCCATCCTCATGACGGCGCTGGCCACGGTCTTCGCGCTGACCCCTATGGCCCTTGGCCTCACCGGCGGCGGCGGCTTCATCTCCCAGCCGCTGGCTGTGGTGGTGATCGGCGGCCTGGTGTCCTCCACGGCGCTGACCCTGGTCCTGGTCCCCGTGCTGTACCGGCTGGTGGAGGGCCGCCGGGAGAAGAAGGCCCTGCTTCGGGATCTGCAGGCCCGTCCGGCGTTCGGGCCTGCGTCCGACGTCGACGCCGAGTTCAGGGATTGGACCACCGGTCAGATTCCCAAAGTCAGCGGCCGGCGCGCGGCCCCCGGCGGCGCTGAATAGGCTCCGTATTGCCCGCGATGCCCGTTCCGCCTCGGCGGTGCGGGCATCGCTGTGTTCCGGGGCTGTCGGGGCTTCCGTAGCTGTGGGAATATTCCGTCCAGCCGGGCGTTACAGCAGGCGATAGATGCAAATGCATCTAATTTGGTTTACACTTAAACCAAGCCAGCAAGTCCAGGAACGGAAAGGCACATCATGCAGATCGGTGTTTTCAGCGTCAGTGACATCACCACGGATCCCACCACGGGCCGTACCCCCACCGAGCACGAACGCATCAAGGCCTCGGTGGCCATCGCCAAGAAGGTCGAGGAAATCGGCATGGATGTCTACGCCCTGGGCGAGCACCACAACCGGCCCTTCTTCTCCTCCTCCCCCACCACCACGCTGGCCTACATCGCAGCGCAGACCGAGCGCATTATCCTCTCGACGGCCACCACGCTGATCACCACGAACGACCCCGTGAAAATCGCCGAGGACTTCGCAATGCTCCAGCACCTGTCCGACGGACGCGTGGACCTGGTCCTGGGCCGCGGCAACACCGCGCCCGTCTACCCCTGGTTCGGCAAGAACATCCAGGACGGCGTAGAGCTGGCCATCGAAAACTACAGCCTGCTGCGCAAGCTCTGGGACGAGGACACCGTGAACTGGTCCGGCAAGTTCCGCACCCCGCTGCAGAACTTCACGTCCACGCCGCGGCCGCTGGACGGCGTGGCCCCCTTCGTGTGGCACGGTTCCATCCGGACGCCGCAAATCGCCGAGGTGGCCGCCTACTTCGGCGACGGCTTCTTCGCCAACAACATCTTCTGGCCCAAGGAGCACTACCAGCAGCTGATCAGCCTCTACCGCGAGCGGTACGAGCACTACGGCCACGGCACAGCGGACCAGGCGATCGTTGGCCTGGGCGGCCAGTTCTTCATGCGGAAGAACTCCCAGGACGCGGTGAAGGAATTCCGCCCCTACTTCGACAACGCCCCCGTGTACGGGCACGGTCCGTCCCTGGAGGACTTCAGCTCGCAGACGCCGCTGACGGTGGGCAGCCCGCAGGAGGTCATCGAGAAGACCCTGACCTTCCGTGAATACTTCGGCGACTACCAGCGCCAGCTGTTCCTGATCGACCACGCGGGACTGCCGCTGAAGACCGTCCTGGAGCAGCTGGATCTGTTCGGCGAGGAAGTCCTGCCCACCCTGCGCAAGGAGTACGCGGCGCGGAAGCCCGCACAGGTTCCCGAGCCGCCCACCCACGCCGGGCGGGTCGCCGCTCTGCTGGCCGCCCAGGACGCCGAAAAAGCCGCCTCGGAGGCATGATGGCCGCGAAAGGATCCGACTCGCCGGTCCGGCTGGCGGCCGAAACATGGGAGTCGCTGTTCCGGGCCCAGGTTGCGGTGATGCGCAAACTGCAGTCCGGACCGGCGTTCCGCAAACTGGCCGTCAACGAATACGACGTCCTCTTCACGCTGTCCCGCTGCCCCTCGGGCTGGCTGCGGCTCAACGAGCTCAACGACAACGTCCTGCTCAGCCAGTCCAGCCTCAGCAGGCTGGTGGACCGGCTTGAAAAGCGCGGACTGGTAGCAAGGATGGCGGCACCCGAGGATGGCAGGGGCGTGCTGCTGCAGCTGACGGACGAGGGGCGGGAGCTCCAGAAGGAGATCGGCCGCGAGCACGTCCGCGATATCTCCGCGCTGGTGGCGCCCGCGCTGACGACGGCGGAACAAAAGGAACTCAAGAGGCTCACCGACAAGCTCCGCGCCTCACTGGGTACCGTTCCCCGGTAGGGCGGGCGGGTAGCCCGGCGTGCGCGGTGTCAGCCCAGCGCGACCAGCCGGGACGGGTCCTCAACGGGCAACCCGCCGTTGACCACTGCCGTGACGCGCAGCTGGGTCAGGGTCAGGCTGCCGCCTACCGTGGAAAGGAACGCCGTGTCCGATGAGTCCCGGCCGGCGGTGATCCTGAGCATCGATTCCCGCGGGGCAAGCCCGGTGGGGTCGATGACATGCCAGGCACCTTCAACGTAGGCTTCGGCCACCGCGTGGAAGTCCATGGGGCTCAGGCCGGGCGCATAGACGGCCGCAAGGCGTGCCGGAATGTCCTTGGAACGCAGCAGGGCGATGGCCAGGTGCGCGAAGTCCCGGCACACACCACGGCGGCTCAGCAGGGTCTCCACTGCCCCGTCCGTGCCGCGGGAGGAGCCGCTGATGTAGCGCAGCTCGCCGTTGACCCAGTTCCGGACCGCATGCAGCAGCCCGGCCCCGTGGATCCCGCCGAATTCGGCGTAGGCGGTAGGCAGCAGCCGGTCGGATTCGGCGTAACGGCTGGGGCGGACGTACCGGATCCGGTCCGCCAGCTCCGCCTCTTCCGGGACGGCGCGCCCGGTCACTGTAGCGGCGTATTCCACGGCAACCTCGGTGGGTTCGTCGAACTCCATGTAGTGGAGGCGGCCGCCGTGGTGATCGGATACCTCCGTGAGCGGCACGTCCGTTCCTCCTGCCATAACGGACAGGGATTCTTCAAAGGATGAGTAGCCACTGTTCCTCGCCGCGGCAATGGCCATGGCCACTTTGGTATGGGCTGTGGTCCTGAAGGCCAGGCGTGCGGAAACAGAGCGTTCCATGTCTCTCCGGGGGTGTTGGGGGCGGACGGACAGTCGCGGTCCCCGGCACCTGGTGGGTGCGGGCAGCGGGACTAGTTTTTGACCTTCAGCGACATTAGCATCCGCTGTACGTTGGCGAAGTCCGAACTCTCATTGACGTACTGGGCGGCCTGGGCGAGGGTATCGAACCCCATCGCCGGGGCCACTTTCTCGTCCGGCGAGAAGGCCTTCAGTGCAACCAGGTCGCCAAAGGAGTAGTCGCCCTTGCCGGCAGGCCCGCGCACCACGTTGCGCAGCTCGCACGCCTGCCCGTCGGTTCCGCCCACCAGGTTGGTGATGCCGTAGGAGCCGAAGTAGCGGTAGCCCTGGATCACCCGGTAGACCATCCGCGGCGGGATGGTTCCCTCCCCGCCTTGGGCGGCCAGGTCGAAGGGCACGCTGCTGATCACCGTGTAGGGGTGCCTGGCGTTGTCCGGGCAGTCGGTGGACGACGACGGCAGTCCGGTCCGCAGCGCGGCGACGAACGTTCCGTCGGGCTTCTTGACCTCGACCTTCAGGCCGCCGGGAAGGACACCCTCCTCGGGCGCCACCGACTGGGCTATCCAGTCCTGCGGCAGGTCGAAGCTCACTGCCTTGGCCGGATCCGAGTAGGTCTTCCAGGATGACGCCGTGGCGGCGGCCTGGGGTTCGGTGGCTGTGCCGGACGCCGAGGCGGGCGTGCTGCCGGACGCGCCCGGCGATGCCGTTGCCGCGCCGGATGCGACGGCTCCGGAGGCGTCCGGCTGTGCTGTCCAGCCCGGTCCGCTGCCGGCCTGGGGTCCCGAGCACCCCGCCAGCAGGACCGCGGCGGCGGCCAAGGACATCCGGGAAAGAACGGTCAATGTTGCCTTGCCTGTCATGGGAGCCAGCCTAACCGTGCCGGGCCGCCTTCCGGCGGCGGCCCGGCGGTGTTTCCGGGCCGCCGCCCCGGATGCCGCCCCGGGGTGCCACCTCGGTTCCGCGACCCGGGCGCCCTGCCGGCGTGTCGCCGTCGGACGCTCCTGCCCTGGCCGGGGACTAGGCTGGAGGCTATGGCGGAAGAGCAGCACGGCGCAGCCGAAGAGAACCCTGCGGAAATGTCCGCCCTTGACATCGCCGACTGGCGGCTGAGGACGTTTGCCCTCTATGACAACGTCCGCAAGATCTCCGCGGAGGACCCGGCCGAGGCGCACTCGTACTGGCGCCATCAACGCGACCTCATGTTCGCCACCCACCCTGCATCCGCCCTCACCGCGGCGGACAAGGCACGCTTCTCCGGGCTGAAGACGGCCGACTACGATCCGATCTACCGGTTCCACGTCCCGCTGACCAAGGAAGGCGCCGGCCGGCAGATGAGCGTGGACACCGGGACGGACGGCGTGGTCCACTTCGTCCGGCTGGGCACGTTCGACCTCCCCGAAATGGGCCAACTGGGGGTCTGGAAGATCCACGGATACGGCGGCGGCATCTTCGTCCCGTTCCGGGATGCGACCGCGGGCCAGCCGGGGGGAACCTACGGGGCCGGCCGCTACCTGCTGGATACCATCAAGGGTGCTTTCCACGGCGTCCAGGGCACCGGTCCGGACGCCACGTTCGTTGTGGACTTCAACTTCGCGTACAACCCCTCCTGCGCCTACAACGAGGCCTGGGCATGTCCGCTGCCCGGCCCGTCCAACCGGCTGGCCGTGGAAATTCCTGTGGGCGAGCTGTACTGACCATGGCCGGCTCCCCCACGAGCGCGCGGCACGCCGTGTCCCCGCTGGATCGCCCGCTGTCCCCGGCCCGAGGCGCCAACGGCGCCCCCGGTGGAACCGCGTGACGGACGGAACGTCCGCCCCCGCCATCCAGGAAACGCCGACCCGCCGCTTCCCCGCCACCCGGCACTACCGCGGAGTCCTGCGCTTCCCGGCCATCCGTCAACTGCTCCGCTTCACCGGCGTCGGCGTCATCTGCACGGCGGCCTCTCTTGGACTGTATGCCCTGCTTCGGCCATGGCTGGGCGCGCAGCTGGCCAACGCGGTGGCACTGGTCCTCACATCCCTGTTGAACACGGCCTTGAACCGGCGGCTGACGTTCAAGATTGCCGGCGGCCAGCGGCGGACCCGCGACCACCTCAACGGCCTGGTGGTGATCGCCGTGGCGCTGGTCATCACGGGCAGCAGCCTGGGCGTGCTGCACTGGTTCAACCCGGACGCCACGGTGGGGGATGAACTGGTGGCAACCACCCTGTCCGGCTTCCTGGCCACCGCCGTGCGGTTCTGCATGCTGCGGCACTGGATCTTCCGCCGCGCGCGCCACCGCTGATATGTAGGTTTCCGCGGATGTTCAGGCCGCGCGGCCGGCAGGTGCCGGGCGGCCCGGCTAGCGGCCCTGGCCGGCGCCGAGGTTCCTGACGCCGGCGACGGCGGCCCTGACGGCTGCCGCAGCCTGGTCCAGGTCCTGCCGGGCTACGGATGCGTCGAAACTGAAGCGGACAGCGGTCTGGGCAAGCTCCGCGGGCATCCCCAGGGCCGTGAGGACCGGCGACGGAGCATCGGAGCCGGCAGCGCAGGCCGAGCCGCTGGAGCAGACCACTCCGCGGCGTTCCAGCTCCAGGAGGACTGACTCGCCACTGGTTCCCGGGAAGCAGAACGACGCCACTGACGGCAGCCGTTCGGAGGGATGGCCGGTGAGGACGGCGTCCGGCACGCCCTCCAGCACCGCCCCGATGAACCGGTCGCGCAGGGCAGCCACCCTGTCACGCTGGTCCTCCTGCCCCGCATGGGCCAATGTCAGCGCGGTGGCCAGGCCCACCGCACCGGCCACGTTTTCGGTGCCCGAGCGGCGTCCCCGTTCCTGGCCCCCGCCGTGGATCACCGGTTCGACCCTGGTGCGGCTGCGGACGTAGAGCATCCCGCACCCCTTGGGGGCTCCCAGCTTGTGTCCGGAGATGCTCATTGCGTCCACGCCCAGCGCCCTGGTGTCCAGCGGCAGCCAGCCGGCCGCCTGGACGGCATCTGTGTGGAACGGGATGCCATGGCTGCGGGCCACTTCCGCCAGGGCGGCGATGGGCTGCACGGTGCCGATCTCGTTGTTGGCGTACATGACGCTGACCAGCGCTGTTTCCGGGCCGAGCACCGCGGCAAGCGCGTCCTGGCTGACCAGGCCGGACCCGTCGACGGGCACCACGTCCACCACGAAGCCGTGGAAGCGCTCAAGGTAGCTGGCGGATTCCTCCACCGCCGGGTGCTCGACGGCGCTGATCACCACGCGGTTAAGGCGTGGGTTCGCGGCCTGCCGGGCCAGGGCGATTCCTTTGACGGCGAGGTTGTCCGCTTCCGTACCGCCGGACGTGAAGACCACTTCCCCGGCCCGGCAGCCAAGGATGCCGGCCACGGCGGACCGTGCCCCGGCGAGTGCCGCTGCCGCCGCCTCACCGAGCGTGTGGTGGCTGGAGGGGTTCCCGAACCCGCCGGTGAGGTACGGCCACATGGCGTCCAGCACCTCGCGGCGGACGGGCGTGGTGGCGGCGGCATCAAGGAAGATCACGGGTCACCCGGCAGTCAGTTCGACATCCAGGCCCAGGTCCAGGGCGGCCACGGTGTGCGTGAGTGCCCCCACCGAGATGACGTCCACGCCGGTGGCGGCGATCGCCGCGACGGTTTCGAGGTTGACGTTGCCGCTGGCCTCCACCAGTGCCCGTCCGGAAACCAGGGCCACCCCGGCCCGCAGCTCCGGCACCGTGAAGTTGTCCAGCATGATGGTGTCCACCCCTGCTGCCAGGACGGGCTCGATCTGGTCCATCCGGTCGACTTCCACTTCGAAGTGGGTGGTGTGTCCCAGCTGTGCCTTGGCCGCCAGCAGGAGCCCGGTGAGTTTAGCCGGGT
Organism: Pseudarthrobacter sp. YAF2; assembly: GCF_052113345.1. Classification (NCBI taxonomy): domain Bacteria; kingdom Bacillati; phylum Actinomycetota; class Actinomycetes; order Micrococcales; family Micrococcaceae; genus Pseudarthrobacter; species Pseudarthrobacter sp. YAF2. Next base: position 99,743 of record NZ_JBFRDA010000014.1, read on the forward strand.
CACCGCCGGTCATCACGGCCAGGTGGTTGTCCTTGGCCAGGACAGCGTCAGACAGGCTGTACCGGTGGTTGGAGCCACCCCCGCACCGGACGGCGTAGCGTTCCAGGACACGCAGCCCCGGGGTGGTTTTGCGGGTGTCGGTGATGCGCGCCCGGGTACCCTCGGTGAGCCGCACGAACCCGGCGGTCTTGGTGGCGATCGCGGACATCCGCTGGACCAGGTTGAGCGCCACCCGTTCCGCCAGCAGCACCGAACGCGCGGTTCCGCTGACCCGGGCCAGGTGCGTGCCGGCGTCGAACGCCTGGCCGTCCGCCACGAGCAGTTCCACCTGCGTGGCGGGGTCCACCAGCTGCATGGCGTCCCGGAAGACGGTGGCCCCGCTGAGGATGCCCGGGACGCGGGCATTGAGGACGGCGGTGGCGCGTGCCCCGGCGGGGATCAACAGTTGGGAGGTGATATCGCCGGAGGGGGCGTCCTCGGCGAAGGCCCGTTCCAGGATGTCCCGCACGGGGGCCGCCGGAAGGGCCAGATCGAGGGAGGGTCGCACGGCAGCGGCCTGGTCGATTACGGCGGGTTCAGTCATGGAGCAGGCTCGCTTTCGGGCGCGGAGGGCAGGTGTTTTCAGGTTCGGCAGCTTCATCGCTGCGGTAATGGGCGCCCAGCGACTCGGTGCGGTTCAGCGCGGCAGCCACCAGCAGCCGGGCAGCCAGCAGGAGGTTCCGGTCCTCATGCACCACAGGATCACCCGAGGAGGTGTCACCGTCAGGACAAACGACGCCGGCCCACCGGTCAAGCGTCCGGGCAGCCCGAGCCAACAACTCCCCGGACCGCAAAACCCCGGCGTTGGCAGTCATCAGTGAGCGGAGCGCGTCACGGGAGAAGGGTTCCCCGGCATCCCCACCCCTACCGAAGCTGGACGGCCAACTCCCGCCCGGCGCACCTGAGCGACCCGCCGCGCCTTCTAAAGCAGCAGGGATGGTGACACGGGCACTTGCGTCTGGCGGCAGGGGTGCGGAAGCGTGCGTCAAGCGGAGGCCGCCCGCGGCCGAGGCAGCACGCGGAGCATCGCTGCCGCGGGACGCGTCCCAGCCCGGGACACCAGAGAGGAAGTCTTCAACAGCGCGGCGGCCGAAGACGAGTCCCTCCAGTAGGGAGTTGCTGGCCAACCGGTTTGCCCCTTGGACCCCGGTGCACGCAACCTCGCCGGCGGCGTAGAGGCCGGGGACGGTGGTGCGGGCGGAGAGGTCGGTGGCCACCCCGCCCATCCAGTAGTGGGCGGCGGGGGCGACGGGGACCAGTTCGCGGGTCCAGTCGATGCCGGCGTCGACGGTTTTCCGGGTGAGGGTGGGGAACCGCCGGCCCAGGAACCCCTCGCCTTTGGCCTGTTCGATGCCGCGGGCGTCGAGGTAGACGTGGCCGTTGGGGTCGCCGAGTTTGGCCAGGTGGAGCGCGATGCTGCGTGAGACGACGTCGCGGGGCGCCAGTTCGGCGTCGGGATGGTAGGCCTGCATGAAGCGCCTGCCGCCGGCGTCCAGCAGGGTGGCCCCTTCGCCGCGGACCGCCTCGGAGATCAGCAGCGGACCGTCCAGCCGGCCGGGGTGGGCGGTGGCGGAGCTGACCAGGCAGGTGGGGTGGAATTGGAAGAATTCGAGGTCTTTGACGGCTGCCCCGGCGCGGACGGCGAGCGCCAGCCCGTCGGCGGTGGCCACGCCGGGGTTGGTGGTTTGGGCGAACAGCTGACCTGCTCCGCCGCTGGCCAGCAGGACGGCATCGGCGGCCAGGCTGGACTGCCGGCCCGCCTGGAGGTAGTCGACTCCGCTGACGTTGCCGTTCGTGGTGACCAGGGCGGTCACCTGCGCCAGGGGAAGGAGCGTGAGCCTGCCCTGGTCGTGCCGGGAGAGCACGGCCTGGATGAGCGCGGCGGCCACCCGCGCACCCGTGGCGTCCCCGCCTGCGTGCAGGATGCGCGGGGCACTGTGTGCGGCTTCAAGCCCAAGCGCCGGGCCGTCGTCGTGCGTTCCGTCTCCGGCGTCGGTGCGTCCTGATCCGGCGGGCCGGGGTGTGCCCGGCGCGGCGTCGAAGGCGACCCCGTACCGTTGGAGCCCGGCGATATCCCGGCGCGCCTGGGTGCACATCAGCCGGACGGCGGCCTCGTTGCAGTGGCCTGCCCCGGCCCGGAGCGTGTCGGCGATGTGTGCGGCAACGGTGTCTCCGGGCGACGGTTCGCCGAGCACTGCCGAGATGCCGCCCTGGGCGTACCAGGTGTTGCTGTCCTCCAGTGCGCCTTTGGTCAGCAGCACCACGTCCGCACCGGCGTCGGCTGCAAGCAGCGCAGCATAAAGGCCGGCGATGCCGCTTCCGACGACGGCGAGGCGCCGGGCGGGCGCGACGGGCTGGCGGGTCATTACGGCCTCGCAGCGAGCATGCGCTCGAGGGCCGTCCTGGCGTTGGCCTGAACGTCCTCATCCACGGTGATGCGGTTGACGATCCTGCCGGCGACCAGTTCTTCCAGGACCCAGGCCAGGTAGCCGGGGTGAATGCGGTACATCGTGGAGCAGGGGCAGATGACCGGGTCCAGGCAGAAGATGGTGTGCTGCGGGTACTCGGCGGCGAGCCGGTTCACCATGTTGATCTCGGTTCCAATGGCGAACGTGGTGGGCTCGGTGGCGGCCGCGATGGCTTTCTTGATGAAGTCGGTGGAGCCGGCGGAATCGGCGGCGTCCACCACTTCCATGGGGCACTCGGGGTGCACGATCACCTGGACGCCGGGGTAGTCGGCGCGGGCCTTGTCGATCTGCGCCACGTTGAACCGCTTGTGGACGGAGCAGAATCCGTGCCAGAGGATGACGCGGGAGTCAAGGAGTTCCTGCTCCCCGTTGCCGCCGAGGTCCTTGCGCGGGTTCCACATGGGCATCTGCTCCAGGGGCACGCCGAGCGCCTTGGCGGTGTTGCGGCCCAGGTGCTGGTCCGGGAAGAACAGCACCCGCTGTGCCCGCTCGAAGGCCCACTCCAGGACGGTCCTGGCGTTGGAGGAGGTGCAGACGATGCCGCCGTGTTCGCCGCAGAACGCCTTCAGGGCTGCGGAGGAGTTCATGTAGGTGACGGGGATGACCGGAACCCGGCCGTCGGCGTCGGGCTCGGTGCCGAAGATTTCCGCCAGCTGGTCCCAGCATTCTTCAACGGAGTCCTCGTCCGCCATGTCCGCCATGGAGCAGCCGGCGGCAAGGTTGGGCAGGATGACTGCCTGCTCCGGGGTGGACAGGATATCCGCGGTCTCGGCCATGAAGTGGACCCCGCAGAAGATGATCGCTTCCGCCTCCGGCCGGGTCAGCGCTGCGTTGGCGAGCTGGAACGAGTCCCCCACGAAGTCGGCGTACTGGACCACCTCATCGCGCTGGTAGAAGTGTCCCAGGATGACGGCACGCTCACCGAGGGTGGCCTTTGCCGCCTTGATCCGTTCGCCCAGTTCGGCATCGCTGGCCAGCTTGTATTCCTCCGGCAGCTGACCCTGGCGTGGCGTGGAGGCGGGAGCGGGGTCGGCGCTTGATGCGCCGGGACCGTACGCCGGGATGCCTGCGAGCGCCTCGGCGAGGTCGTAGTCCCAGGGCCCCTTCGCCAGGGCCGGGCTGCAGGTGCTGGGTTCCGCGGCGGCGCCTTTTTCGGCCTGTTCGCGCGTGATCAGCTGGATTGCCGTGTTGACGCTGCTCATGGTGTGCTCCTGTTGTCTGGGTCAAGGCCTGGCCGGCCGGTGTAGCGGTAGAGGCGTGGCGGGCGGTGTTTGCCGCCCTGGAGGTATTCCCCGGTTTCTTCGATTTCCGGGGTGGACTTGAGTTGGCGGCGGAAATTGGCTGGATCCAGTTGGCGGTCCAGGACGGCTTCGTAGACTTCGCGGACCTGGGCCAGGGTGAAGTACTCCCCCAGCAGGTGGTAGGCGATGGAGCCGTAGGCGAGCTTGTTGCGCAGGCGCCAGAGGGCGTAGTCGACGATCGCATTGTGGTCGAAGGCCAGGTCCCCCAGGCGGTCGGCCCGGAACCATCTGACGTTCTCGGATTCATCCGCGAGCGCCGCCTCCGTGGGCTGGACCAGGGCCCAGTAGACGATCGAGACGACGCGCTGGGTGGGTGAGCGGTGCAGGCCGCCGAAAGCGTACAGCTGCTCGAGGTAGCTGGGGCTGAGGCCCGTGGTTTCCTGCAGGTTCCTGGACGCGGCGTCCTGCAACGACTCGTCGTGGCTCAGGGGGCCACCCGGCAAGGCCCAGAGTCCCTTGAAGGGTTCCCTGATACGGCGGACCAGCGGCAGCCACAGCGTGGGCCGGCCCGAGGTGGCGCTGGGGCGCAGGGCAAAGATCACCGTGGAGATGGCGAGCGACGGCGGCGCGGCCTGCCGCTCGGACACGTTGGCTGAGCTGTAGTACACCGTCACACCGCCTTTCATTACCCCGCCATCGGGGCCGCCCATCCTAGTTATAGTCACTCTGACCAAAACTAATTTTACGGCCAGCCGGACGGAAAGGGAAATGTTTCCGCGGCAGCGGCTGACGCACCGCCGCGGCGGCGGGAAGCTGCGGCCGGACGCCGGGACGGGCGTGCGTTTTTGGCCGGCTGCCGGACGCGGTAAATTCAAGTGGTCCCAAAAGGACCTCCGGACCCCCGGGACCGGACCCCGAACCAACCCCAAGAAGGTTTACCGCCCCATGACGATGAAGTCCGCCCCGGCCACATCCACCACAGCGCCACACAAGGCTCCGGCAGGCCACAGCATGAAGCCGCGCCAGCTCACCATGATGGGGCTCGGGAGCGCCATCGGTGCGGGATTGTTCCTGGGATCGGGCGCCGGAGTGCAGGCTGCAGGCCCGGCGGTCCTCATCTCTTACCTGGTGGCGGGCACGCTCATCATCCTGGTCATGTGGGCCCTGGGTGAGATGGCAGCCGCGAACCCGAACAGCGGAGCGTTCTCGGTCTACGCCGAGCGCGCGCTGGGCCGGACCGCGGGAGCCACCATCGGGTGGCTTTGGTGGCTGCAACTGGTGGTGGTGATCGCGGCCGAGGCCCTGGGCGCGGCCGGCCTGCTGTTCTCCGTCTGGCCCGTGGTTCCGGTCTGGGCGCTGGCACTGCTGTTCATGGTGGTGTTCACCGGCATCAACCTGGCAGGCGTCCGGAACTTCGGCGAATTCGAGTTCTGGTTCGCCATCCTCAAGGTGGCCGTCATCGTCCTGTTCCTGGCAGTTGGCGCTGCCTTGCTCCTTGGCCTCCTGCCCGGCGTCGATTCCCCCGGCGCGGGCAACCTCACGTCCAACTTTGCGCCGCAGGGACTTGGCGGGGTGGCCGCGGCCCTCTTCGTGGTGATCTTCGCGTTCGGCGGCACCGAGATCGTCTCCGTCGCCGCAGCCGAGACCGAGGATCCCGAGCGCAGCGTCGGCAAAGCCATCCGGACCGTGGTGTGGCGGATCCTGGTGTTCTACATCGGTTCCGTCTTCGTCATCGCGGCGGTCCTTCCCGCAACGTCCAAGGGCCTTGCCTCCCCCTTCGCCGGAGTGCTCGATGCCGCCCGGATCCCCGGCGCCTCCACCGCCATCACCCTGGTGGCCGTCGTCGCCCTCCTCTCGGCGCTGAACGCCAACCTCTATGGCGCGTCACGCATGGCGTACTCGCTGGCGCAGCGGGGTGAGGCGCCGCGCGTCCTTGCCCGCCTCACCGGCGCCGGTGTCCCCATGCTTGCCGTTGCGGTATCGGTGGCCTTCGGTTTCATCGCCACCGTGCTGGAACTGCTGTTCCCGGACCGGGTCCTGCCGGCACTGTTCCAGCTAGTGGGCTCCACCTGCCTGGTGGTGTGGGGCAGCGCGCTGGTCTCCCAGCTGATCCTGCGGCGCCGCGCCGACCGCGACGGGGTCCCGTTGCCGCTGCGAATGAAGGGCTTCCCCGGGCTGACCATCCTGGGCCTGGTCCTGCTGGGCCTGATCTTCGCCGTCGGCTTCAGCGCGGAAGCCAGCCGTGTCCAGCTCCTGAGCACCTTTGGCCTGATCGCCGGCATCGCGCTGGCCTGTGCTGCAGGCGCCCGGCTCACCCGTCGGAACCGGCCTGCCAACAGGTAGAGTGAAGCTACCTTTCCAAGGAAGACGCACCGACGCGCCGGGTCAGCCCGGGCGCCGTACCTGATGAGGAACTGACACCATGAGCGGCAGGCACACCGGACAGCAGCAGGCGCACACCGTCGAGGGAATCGACCCGCAACTCTACGTGGCGGTGCACCAGCCCGCCACGGACGCCGGGCTCCGGCCGGTGCTGCTGCTGCATGGCTTCTCCTCATCGTCCAAGCTCAACTGGGAGGACACCGGATGGGTGGCCGCGCTGCTCGAAGCCGGGCGCCGGGTCATCACCGTGGACCTGCCCGGCCACGGCCGTAGCGGCGCCCCGGAAGACCGGGACTCCTACTCCCCCAGCAGAATCAGAGCGGACCTGCTTCAGGCAGCGTTCGACGCCGGTGCGCGCCTGCTGCACGACGGCGACCCTTCCAGCGGGCTGGACGTGGTGGGATATTCCCTGGGTTCCCGGCTCGCCTGGGAGTTTGCCGCAACCCAACCGGAGCTCGTCCACAGGTTGGTGCTGGGTGGTCCCAACAACACCGATCCGCTGGCGGAGTTCGACCTTCGGGCCGCCCAGGACTACCTGGCGGACGGCACGCCGATCGCCGACGAATCAACGGCCCAGCTGTTGAAGATGGCGCTGCTGCTCCCGAGCAACAACATCTTCGCGCTGCTGTCGCTCGTGGAAGCCATCAAGGCAGAACCCTACGACCCCGCCGAGGCGGTGCCGCACGTTCCAATGCTCCTGGTTGCCGGGGACAAGGACGAACGGGCCGGCATATTGCCCCACCTCGCCGAGCTGGCGCGCGGTGCCGGGTCCATGGCCGAGCAATTGCTCCTCCCGGGCCGGAACCACACCAACGCCATCACCAGCAGGGCCTTCAAGCAGGCCGCGATTTCCTTCCTGGGTGTCTAGGGGCCGGCGGGCACCCGGCGGCCCCCAGGGCTTAAGCTGACCTCAGGCCGGACCGGCGGGAAGGGACAGATGGCTACGCGTTTCGAGGATCGCGCGGAGGCCGGCGGGCACCTGGCGGCCGCGCTTGCCACGTTCCGTGAACGGCCGGACGCCGTGGTCCTTGGCCTGGCCCGCGGCGGCATCCCGGTAGCGGCGGCCACTGCCAAAGCCCTCAGCCTTCCCCTGGGCACCGTCCTGGTGCGGAAGCTCGGCATCCCCGGCTACGAGGAAACGGCCTACGGCGCCCTGGCCTGGGCGCACGGACGGATCGTCCGGCTGATCAACAAGCCTCTGCTGGAGCGGGTGCTCCAACACGGCGTGCGCCAGGAGTGGCTGGACGACGTGGAGAACCGCGAACGCACCGAAATCCTGCGCCGGGCCGGCCTGTACCCGGGAACCATGACGGACCTGGCCGGCAAGGCCGTCCTGCTGGTGGATGACGGCCTGGCCACCGGCGCAACGATGCGGGCCGCCGTCGAGGCCGTGCGCGCCGATGGTGCGGCAACCGTGGTGGCCGCCGCTCCGGTGGGTTCCGTTGATGCCGAAGCCTCGCTGGAGCGCGTGTGTGACGCCGTCGTGTGCCTGCACCTGCCGGGCAAGTTCCGGGCCGTGGGCAGCTTCTACCGGCACTTCGGGCAACTCACCGACGACGACGCCGTCAACCTGCTGAACCAAGAGCAGCCCCTGCAGCACGACGCAGGCCCGGAGTAACGTCCGGGCCCGCGAGGCTGAGGAGAAGGCGGCCGGGTTGAGTGACGGCGCTAGTGGTGGCTGCTGACGCCCAGCGGCCGGCCCTTGGTTTCCTTGGCCAGCACCACGCCCACGGCCGAGATCACGCACAGGACCATGATGTAGATGCCGATCGAACCGGCCCACTTAGTGGACTGCAGCAGGGATTCGGCGATGGTGGCGGCAAAGGCTCCGCCGAGGATGGCGCCAAAGGCGTACCCGATGGAGATGCCGGAGTACCGCACGTTGGCGGGGAACATCTCGGCGTACATGGCGGACATGGGGCCGTAGGAGAGGCCCAGGCCGACGGTCAGGACAAACAGGGCCACGCCGTACAGGACGATGTCCTTGGTGTCGATCAGCGCGAACATGGGGATCATCCAGGCGAACACGATGGCGTAGCCAATCAGGAACGTCTTGACGCGGCCGATCCGGTCGGACAGCCAGCCCCCCACCAGCGTGAAGATCAGCCAGCCGAAGGACGCCAGGGTGGTGGCGAGGAGGATCTGCGGGGTGGGCATCTTCAGCGTCTTGGTGGCGTAGGAGATGAAGAATGCGATGAGCAGGTAGCCGGCCGCGTTGTTGCCGATGAAGATCATCGTTGAGTAAAGGACGGGCTTCTTGTGGTTGCGGACCAGTTCGCCCAGGGGCGCCTTGCTTTCCTTCTTCCGCAAGGCCATTTCCTGGAAGACCGGGCTCTCCGCCACGGCGCGGCGGATCAGGTAGCCCACCACGATCAGCACGATGGAGAGCAGGAACGGCACCCGCCAGCCCCAGGCAGCGAAGTCTTCCTTGGACATACCGGTGTTAAGGAAGAACAACAGGCCGGTGGCCAGAATCATGCCCACCGGGACACCGATCTGCGGGTAGGCGCCGAACAGGCCGCGGCGGTTCAACGGTGCGTGTTCAACGGCCATCAGCGCCGCCCCGCCCCATTCACCGCCGGCCGAGAAGCCCTGGATGATGCGAAGCACGATCAACAGGACTGGGGCCCAGGCGCCGATCTGCGCGTAGGTGGGCAGCACGCCGATCAGCGCGGTGGCAGCACCCATCATCACCAGGGTGAAGACCAGCATGGCTTTGCGGCCCAGGCGGTCGCCGAGGTGCCCGGCAACAACGGCGCCCAGGGGGCGGAACAGGAAGCTGATGCCGATGAGTGCGAAGGAGAGGATCTGCGCCAGGCCCGGGTTGGACTCGTTCAGCGGAGCCAGGAACAGCGGTGACAGCAGCGTTGCGGTCAGCTGGGCAAAGATGAAGAAGTCGTACCACTCGATAGTGGTGCCCACGAGGGTGCCTGCGAGGACTTTGCGCTCCTCCGCCCGGCTGCTGGGACCGGCGGGGGTGTCCACCTTGGAAGGTGTGGTCATTTAAAACTCCATTGTTTCTATTGGGCGGCGGTGCCGCCCGAACGCCTCAGAGATTACCGACAGAACGGTCAGTTAGTTAGCAGGGTACTACGGAAACGTGATGCGGAACACGGCATGCAGGGGGGAGGATCCCGCCGCGGACAATGTGTTCTATATTGGAACTAACTGTTCGTATAGAGGACAATACCCCCACGACGCGGCGAGGACAAGAGTCCTGTGCCCGCAGTTTCCGCAACCTAGGATGGACACATGACTCCTCCCGCCGCAGCGCAGGCCGGAGCGGCCCTGCCGCAGGCTTCCCCGTCCCAGACCCTGTCGCGCGGTATCCGTGCCCTTGAGATCCTGGCTGCTGCGCCGGGACCATTGACCATCGCAGAGCTTGCCGATGCCATGGGTGTCCACCGCTCTGTCGCATACCGGATCCTGCGGACCCTGGAAGACCATTCCCTCCTGGTGCGCGATGACGCGGGCCGGGTGCAGCCCGGCCCGGGACTCGCGGTCCTGGCCCGCGGCGTGTCTCGCAACCTGCAGAGCGCCGCGCTTCCGGAGCTGACCCAGCTGGCAAACTCACTGAATATGACAGCGTTTGTGGCTGTATGGGACCACCACGATTGCATCACGCTGGTAACAGTGGAGCCCCGGCACTCAGGAGCCACCGTCGCCCAGCACCCGGGGACCCGGCACCCCATCAACGCCGGCGCACCCGGGATCGCCATCCAGTCGGCCCTGACGGAGGCGGAGTGGAACAGGCTGGAGACCGGGATCCCCTACCGTCCGGAGGCCACGGAGGCGCGCCGGAAGGGATACTCGGCCAGCCATGACGAGGTCATCGCCGGAGTTTCCTCATTGGCGGCGCCGGTGCGGGTGCCCGGCGGCCGGCCGGCGGCCCTCGCCGTCGTCTATATCCGCTCGACCCACGACCCCGACGCCGTGGGCGCCGCCATCGCCGAGAGCGCGGCCAGGATCGAGAGCCAACTGGCCTAAGGCGTCGGACCGCCGGGCACAGGCGCGGGCGTCAGCGCCGCCGGCGGAGTACGACGGCGGTTCCCGCACCGAGCAGCGCCAGCGCTGCCGCCGCGCACACCGGGACCAGGAACGCCGCGCCGGACCCGTGGAGCTGTGCCAGCTGCCCGCCAACGGCTGAGCCGACCGCCGTTCCGGCGACAATGCCGCTGGCCAGGCCGGTCATGACAGTGCCGAGCCGGCCTGCGGGAGCCAACGTTCCGCCGACGGCAAACACGGTGACCATGACCGGCCCCACCGGAAGTCCAAGGACCAGCAGGACTGCCGCCATCATGGGCAGGGACGACGGCAACAACAACAGGACCGCCAACGCCGCCATGAGCACCGCGCACAGCACCCAGCGCAGTGCCAGGCCTGCCCTGCGCGGCCAGTAGGCAACCGAGAGCGCAGCGGCCGCCGAACTCAGGCCCATGACCGCGTACAGCAATCCCGCGATTTCCGCGCCCGCCAGGCCGGCGGAGAAGGCACTAAGGGCCGCCTGGGTGGAACCGAAGAACGTACCCATGCAGACCATCGCCATAACGGGCAGCGCCACGGCCAGGGGCAGCTTTCGGGATGTCGCAGCACCCTCGCCTTTCCTGCCCCGGGCATGGGTGACCGGCACGGCCCGGTGGGTAGGGTGCACGGCGAAGGCCGGGACAAGCGTGATGGTCATGGCCGCGGCCAGGGCCAGCGGCAACCAGGGCGCCACCAGGCTGGCAAGCACTCCCACCAGCGCCGGCCCGAGGACAAAGGTCACTTCGTCGGCCGTGCTTTCGTAGGAGAGCGCGGTGTCCAGATCGCGTGCGGCGCTGCCGGCAGAGGCGTCCGCGCCTCCACCGGCAGCTGTCAGCGACATCCATCGAACCCTGGCCAGCGGGCCCACCTGCGGGCATGTTGCACCGGCAGCAAAGGCCGCGGCCAGGACGGCCAGGGGGAATCCGCCGGTCCTTCCGGTGGCAAGGGCGGCCAGGACCAGCACCAGCACGGCCACCGTATTGAGGACTGCCGACACCAGCAGTACGGGGCGTTGCCCCTGCCTGTCGGCCAGTGACCCAAGGAGGGGGGCGCCCAGCGCGGAGCCGATGCCGACCGCGCCAGCGGCCGTCCCGCCAACCGCAAAGGAGCCGCTGACGGAGGTGACAAGGGTAAGTGTGCCGACCGTCAGCATGGCCAGCGGCAGCCGCGCGAAAAGTCCCAGCGGAAGAAATGCCCGGCCGGCGAGTTCGGGGAGGCGAGCGAATCGGCCCGCTGCTGCCGTTCGTCCGGCGTCCCTGGCGGCCTCTTCCCGGGCGGGAACGTCTTTGCCCCGGGCCGGGACGTCCTGGGTGGCTGAAGGGGTAGTTTGAGGTGTCAATTCCGGGCTCGTTCAGTAAGTGCGCATCGTCCCTCCTCCCGATGCGCGCAACCCGGTAACGCGGTCAAGTATATCCGCCGGGGTCAGGGAAGTGCGTCAACGCTTTCAGATATCCGCAGCGTGGAGCCGTTCCGGTTCTTGAGTACCTGGAGCTGGGTGCCGATCCGCTGTTTCATTTCGGCCACATGGCTGACCAGCCCCACTACCCTGCCGCCGTCGCGAAGGCTTTCCAGGGCGTCCATGACTTGCTCCAGGGACTGTTCGTCCAGGCTGCCAAAGCCCTCATCAACGAACAGGGTCTCGATTTCCACGCCGCCGGACTCCTGCTGGACCACGTCCGCCAGGCCCAGGGCCAGCGACAATGAGGCCATGAAGGATTCACCGCCGGACAGTGTGGAGGTGTCCCGGCGGTAGCCCGTCCACTGGTCCACCACTTCAAGGCCCAGTCCCGATTTGGCGCCGCGCGCCGCCTTGGCATCGGTATGCTGCAGCAGGTAGCGTCCATCGCTCATGGCCACGAGGCGCTCGGACGCGGCGAGGGCCACCTGCTCCAGCCGCGCGGCCAGGACATAGCTGTTCAGGCTCATCCGGTAGGTGTTCTCACCCCTGCCTGCTGCGGCTTCGGCCAGGCCGGCGAGCATTTGGGCCCGCTCCGCCGGCTCCCGGGACGAGGACACCAGGTCCTCGTATTCCGCCGCGATGGAGGTAAGTGCCGTCAGGCACCGGCGTGCCAGGCCTGCGGCGAGATCGGCCTCCCGGGCATCATTGTGCGCGGCGGAAGCTTCCGTGCGTAGTGCTTCCAGCCGTTCAGCATCGGCCACAAAACCGTCGCCGGCTTCGGCCATGGCCAGCACCAGGTCTTCGGACTCGAACAGTCCGGCCACCCGGGCAGCTTCATCCCGGGCCGCGCGGACGGCAGCTTCGAGTGCTGCCACGTCCACTGCTCCCAGGAGTTGGCTGCGCACGTCGCCGACTGTGGCGAAACCTGCCCCCGGCAGGGCCAGCTCAAGGTCCTCTCGCGCCTCCGCGGCCTGCGACCGGGCGGTCTCCAGCCGTGATTGCGCTTCAACGGCTTTGTCCAGAACTGCCACCGCGTCCTCAAGCATCCGCAGCCGCCGGTTCAAGCTGGGGTGGTTTCCCCGCAGGCCGGCCAGGGCATTGTCCAGGGCAGCAGCCTGGTCTGCGAGGTCGGCGAGCAGGACAGCGGTTTGGGACAGCTCCGCCTCTGCGTCTGACAGCGCGGCGCGGGCCTGTTCGATCCCGGCATCGAGTGTGTCCAGTCGTCGTCGCCTGTCCTGGAGCTCCTGCGCGGCCTGCTCGGCAGCACCTGCCGCAGCAAGTGCCTGCTCCGCGCCGGCCCGGGCCTCGGCCAAGGGTGTGGTCCCGCCCTGTCCGGCGAGGACGGCCACCGTTTGCTCCGCCTCGGCATGTTCGGCGCTGACCGCGCCATGGGCTGCCTCGGCGGCTTCATAGGCAGCGTGGGCGTCTTCCTCGGCCTGGGCCAGGGCCGGGCCTCCTGTGCCGGATCCTGCCGGTGCCGGATGATCCCCGCTTCCGCACACAGGACATGGCTCGCCGGCCACCAGTTTGGCAGCAAGCTCGGACGCCGCGTTGGCAAGGCGAACCTCCCGCAGGTCCAGCCAACGGCCTTTCGCCTCCAACAGGTTCTCCCGCGAGTCTTCGTGGCGGGCTTTGACGAGGTCCCGGCGCTCCACAGCCGCCCCATACCGCTGGACGACATCGAGCAATTCCGCAGCGGCAGCTGCCTCCTTGCGGCGGAGTGCGGCCTCGGCGGCACGGGACTCCAGCTGGTCCATGGTCCCGGCCAGCAGTTCCCGGTCCGGGAACAGCTGCCCTGCCCGGTTTTCCAGTGTCGCCACGTCAAGCCGGAGCCCGTCCTGCCTGCCGGCCAGGCCACGGTGGCGCTCACGCAGGTCCTGCAGCCTCTGCTCATCCGGGAGCCGTGCCTCGACGACGGCCAGCAGCGACCGCAGCCGGCCCAGCTCCTGGGCGGCCCCGGGCACGATCTCCCCCGCGTCGACGGTGCCGGCATAGCCGGTTTCGCCCGGCGCGGCAGCTGCGGCCTCAGTTGTTCCCAGGCCGAGCTGGGCGAGTTCGGTGCCGTCCGCGGCAGCCATCCTGAGCAGGGTCATGGCGGACTCAGCGGCGGCCTCGGCGCTGCGCACTTTGCCAGCCGCTGTGTCCACAGCCTGCAACTGCCCCTTGAGAACCTCCGCCTCGCGGTGCCGGCCGAGCCGGGCGGCGAGTTCTTCCTGCCGGGGCGCCCCGTCCTGCACGGCCTGTTGCCGTACGGTGGCCCCCTGGAGTTTCCGGGCCCGCTCGTACCGAGCGGTTTCCCGTTCCACGTCACTGCGGCGGTCCTGGCTGAGGGACGCCGCTGTTGCCGCGTGCTCCGTGAGCTCTGCCAGGCGCCCCGCAACAGCGGCCTGCAACCAGTCAAGCCGCCCGGTGGCGTCTTCCACCGCCGGGGCCCCCTCCTGCGGAAGCTGGAGCGGCGCGGCCTCGGCTTCGGCGCGGGAGGCAAGGATGCCCAGCTGGCCGCCCAGGGCCGCAACGTCTTCCTTGGCCGCGGCGGCTTGCCGTGACAGTTCCTGTTCGAGCGCTTCAAACCGCTGCGTCCCGAAGAGTTTCTGCAGCAGGTCAAGGCGGTCGGCAGCCTTGGACCTGAGGAAGGCGGCGAAATCGCCCTGCGGCAGCATGACTACCCGGGTGAACTGCTCACGGTCCATGCCCAGCAGGGCCATGATTTCCGCGCCGGCCTCGTCATTGCGGGCAGATTTTTCCACCCAGGTTCCGCCGATCCGTTCACGGAGCAGGGTTTTGGCCTGCTGGGTGGTGAAGCCGTTCCTGCCGCGGGCACTGGGCTTGTCCCATGCCGGCGAACGGGCCACCTCGAAGCGGCGCCCCTGGGCGGAAAATTCACAGGTGACGGCTGGTTCCTGGCCGGGCTCCGCATGGTCACTGCGGAGCCGTTTGCCGTCCTGCCGGGCACCGGGAACTGATCCGTACAGGGCAAAGCAGATGGCATCGAGAACGCTGGTCTTGCCGGCGCCCGTGGGGCCGTTCAGCAGGAACAGGCCGTGGGCGCTGAGGCGGTCGAAATCAATGTCTTCGGTTCCGGCGAACGGGCCGAAGCCGGAGATGCGCAGATGATGGATCCTCACCGCGAGGCCTCCAGCAGCCGGACGTTCTCCAACGCGGCGGCGAGCGCCGCTTTTTCGTCCTGGTCGGCGCTGCGTCCGCGCACGTGTTCCAGGAAGCCGCAGCAGACGGCGAGGTCGTCCGGGGCGTCTGCGAGCCTGCTGCTGTAGCTGGCCCGGGCCGCGTCATTGCCGCCCTGGGGATCGAACGCCAGGACCAGGGTGTCAGGGAACCGTGCGCGGAGCCGCTCCATGGCCCGCACGGGGCGCTGGGCATCGGTGAGGGTGACCTGGCAGTAGGCGGTTTCAGCCCAGGCGTGCCCGGGCTCTTCCAGGAGCTCGGTCAGGGTGCCGCGCAGCACGGCAAGGGTTCGCGGCGCCTCCCACGCGACGTCCGTCACCGACGTGACTCCGTCCGGCCCCAGGTCCACGAGCCAGGCACCTTTCCGGTGCGTGGACTCGGAGAAGGAGTAGGCCAGCGGGGATCCCGAATAGCGCACCCGGTCAGACAGCTCCTGCCGGCCGTGGAGGTGGCCGAGTGCGGTGTAGGTAAATCCGTCAAACAGGTCCAGGGGCACGGCACCCACGCCGCCGATGCTGAGGTCACGCTCGCTGTCCGAGCTGATGCCGCCGCTGGCGAAGGTGTGGGCCAGGATCACTGAATGGACGGTGACGGCGCCTGTGCGCCGTGCGACGTCAGCCCGGATAAGGCCGGTGGCCGCCCGGGTCACCTCGAAGTGGCTTGCCGTCTCCACACCAAGCTGGTCGGCAACGAGCCGGGGTTCAAGCCAGGGAATGCCGTACACGGCCAGAACCGCTTCCTGTCCGGCGGCGTCCGTTCCCAGCGGCAGCAGGAACGGTTGGTCGAGCTCGGCCACCTTGGTGCGCAGGTGCACTCCCCCGCGTTCCAGCAACCGGGAGGCGAAACCAAGCCGGATCGCCGAGTCGTGGTTGCCGCTGGTGAGGACCACCTTGGCTCCGGCGGAGGTGAGCCTGACCAAGGCGTCATCAAGCAGGTGGACGACGTCCACCCCGGGCAGTGCCCGGTCGTAGACGTCGCCGGCGATCAGGACGACGTCAATGCCCTCCCGTTCCACCGTTGCCACCAGCTGGTCGATGAAGGCCCGCTGGGCGTCCAGCATGCCAACGCCGTGGAAGGAACGGCCCAGGTGCCAGTCCGAGGTATGAAGTAACCGCATATTCCTACGCTATCGGCAGCCACTGACAGTGGAGGAAACCGCCGCGGCGCGGACTGCTCAGGATCGCTTGCCCTCGAAAAACTCCTGGGCCTCGCTGACGTTTCGCGCCGGCTTGTCCGGTGCGGCGGTGCGTGCCGCGGGGAGGTGCGGCTCCGCCCCCGAAGCCTCGCCGCCGTCGTCGTCCCCGGCCGGAACTGACGAAGCCCCGGCATCCGGGCCGGCTCCCCCGGCAGCTGTTCCGGCGCTTGCGGCGTCGTCGTACGCGGGGGCATCCGCCACCGCGGCGGCGTGCATGGGGTCAGCCGTGCCTGAAATCCGGAACACCAGCCCCGCGATGGCCGCGCCGGCCAGCGGCGCCACGAGGAAGACCCACAGCTGTTCCATGGCCGAGCCGGAGCTGAAGACTGCCGAGGCGAGGGCCCGGGCGGGGTTGAACGGCAGGTTGCCGACAGACTGGCCCACCTGGAGCAGGGCTGCGAAGGACAGGCCCACGGCAACAGCCGCCACCGTCCGGCTGTTGCCGTCACCGCCGGCGTTGTCCGGCAGGCCGTTGTCGCGGCCGGCGGCGCCAAGGAAGATGGCCACGATGATCGCGGCTCCCAGCAGTTCCAGGAGCACCACTGCGGCGAGGGGCGCCTGGATGATGGAGTGCTCGCCGAAGCCGGCGGACACCGTATCGAAGGCGGTCCGGCTGTCGGGAATGCTGGGCAGGGTGCGCAGGATGCCGAACAGGGCAAGGGCACCCACCAGAGCTCCCACCACCTGTGCGGCGGCGTACGCTGCTGCCGCACCCGCCCGGATCCGTCCGGCCAGGAGGTGGCCCAGGGTGATGGCCGGGTTGAAGTGGCCACCTGAAATATGTCCGAAGGCGAGCATGGCCGCGGTGATGGCGAGTCCGGCAGCCAGGGCGGCGGGCACCGGGCTGGACTGCGGAATGCTGAACAGCGGTACGCCCAGCCCGGCCACCGCCAGGAAGAGGCTGCCAAAAGCCTCGGCTGCCAGGCGGGGCAACAGGCCGCGGCGGGCGGAATCCGTGCCGCCGGGCTGCAGTGCGTCGCGGGCTGGGACAGGGGTGCTCATGGTGGGACCTTTGCTTGTTGGGTGCTTTGTTGGATTCCGGAACCGCCCCGGCCGGCGGGTGCGGCAAGTGCGGCGCCGGGGAACCCGAGCAGTATTCCAGCCCAGGCTGGGCGTTTGCTGGACAAGGGCTGTCCGTAACCCGCCGCCTGCGCGCGGCCCTGCGCGCGGCGGCCCCAACCGTTCGGAGCGCGTCGGGACGGTAAATTTGTCTCCATGAGCATCGACCACGGCACGTCCACGCCCTCTCCCAAGTCCCGGATCCATGGTTCCCTGCTGGGCGGGGCGCTGGGAGATGCGCTGGGCTACGCCGTGGAGTTCGATTCCATCGAGGAGATCCGCCGGCGTTTCGGCGCACATGGCCTGACAGGCTTTGAAGACCTCTCCGGCCCCTGCCACTTCTCCGACGACACACAATTGACCCTGTACACCGTGGACGGACTGGTGGAAGCACTGGAATGGGCCAACTCCGGTGTGGGCGCGGACGTCAATGCGTGCGTATGGCTGGCCTACCTGCGCTGGCTCGGCACGCAGGGTGCGGACGCCGGGCCGTCCGCACCGGCGCCCCAGCCCCGCTGGATAGACGGCAATGACGTGCTCCGGCAGCGGCGGCACCCGGAGCAGGACTGCATCAGCGGCCTGGCCACCGGCGAGATGGGAACCTCGGTGCGGCCCGTCAACCCGGACTCGAAAGGTGCCGGCACAGTGATGCGCTCGGCGCCGTTCGGGCTGATCCCGCACATCTCGCCCGAGGCCGCCTACAAGTTGAGCTCCGATGCCGCGTCACTGACGCACGGCCACCCGGCGGCGCGCCAAAGCTCCGGTGTCTTCAGCCTCCTGATCCACCGGCTGGTCGCCGGAGAGGACCTGCGGGAAGCCGCCGCCGTCATCGCCCACGCGGCCACCATGCCGCACGTGGCACCGGAGCTGCCCGAGCGGCTTGAGGCGGCCCTGCGGCTGGCAGACAAGGCGGTTGTTCCGCCCGAGGAACTGGTCCAGGCGCTCGGCGACGGCTGGTTCGCGGAGGAGGCCTTCGCCCTGGCGCTCTACGCCGTTCTCGCCACGCTTCCGGCAGACGGCGCACCTGTGCTGCCGGAACAGCATTTCCGGGACGCCGTGGCGGTGGCGGTGAACCACAGCGGCGGCAGCGACACCGCCGGGTCCCTGGCCGGCAACATCCTGGGCGGGTGGTACGGGGAGGGCTGCCTGCCCGCCCCGTGGCTGGCTGCCCTGGAAGGCGCGGAGGTGATCCGTGGGATGGCGGATCAGCTGGTGGGGGTCACGACCGGCGAAGGCTGATGTTGTTGCACGCCTCGCAGACGTCCTCGGGAATCACTCCGCGGCGCTGCAGGAACCCGAAAATCGTGCAGCCCAGGCAGAACCCGGCGAAGGCTTCAAGCGATGCCGCCACCACCAGGACCCCGAGCAGCAGCCATGCTCCCGGGCCCATGCCGGATGCGAACAGCAGCAGGGCGGCGGTGGATACGGCGGCGCCGATGCCCTGGGCAAAGCGCTTTGGCGGCCCGGGAACGAGCTTCACCTTTCCCAGCCGCGGGGTGATGACCTTCACGGAGAGGACCGCCAAGGGTGAGATCCGCGGGCCGAAGAGCAGCCGGAGCCAGAACCCGACGGCGATGGCCACCAGGCCCCACACCGAACCTGTCACGGCCGTGACCACCGCAAGCAGGACCACCAGGGCTGCGGTGGTGCGGGCCGCGAACTCGTTGACGGGGTTGGGAAAAGCGAACAAGGAGCTCATCACACAAGGCTAGGAAGGGCCGGCCCCGCGGCCAAGCTTTGTTGCGTCGGATGAACGCCGGCAGGCCGGCGCTGCTGGCTCAGGCGTTGACGGCCGGCGCGAACGAAACGTCCGCACTGCCCACCATCTGCAGGAACTCACCCTCGGACAACACCTCGATGGCCTGTCCGCGCTCATGGAGTTCCAGGACGCGCCGCGCCTTTCCGGTGAGCCGACCCGAGCGCAGGTCCGAGGCCACGAAGCCGTCCCCCACCACCAGGACGGTGGTGCGGCCGGTCACCCGGCTTTCAGTGCGGGCACCGTGGTGGGCCGAGCGGAGCTTGGCATCCGGGCGGCCGATGGAAAGCTGACCGGTGAAAACGACCGTCTGGCCATACAACGGATGGCCAGGCTCGGCGTCGATGTTTGGCTCAGGATTCAGCCCCTCCTCGGGCCAGCCGGACTGGAACCGCCGTACCAGCGCCGCGCCGTTGCCGGAAGCACCGGACATGGCCGCCAGGCTGGGCTTCGACAGTTCACCGGTGGCAGGATCGAAGGCCTGCTGGCGCGGCATGGTAAGGCCCAGGGAGAGATACAGTTCGGCGATGCTGTTTGCACCGTTGCGCGCGGCGATATCGATGAGGATGCCGGCGCAGGCGCGGGCATCCTCGGCGGCGTCGTGGTGGTTCACCAATGGCACGCCGGCTTCCTCCGCGGCAAAAGGCAGGGAGTTTGAGACCAAGGAGTAGCAGCGTCGCGACAACATGACTGTGCAGACGTAGTCGTAGGCCGGCCCGGGAAGCCCTGAGACTTCCAGGGCCGAGCGGATCACCCCAAGGTCGAAGGCGGCGTTGTGCGCGGCCAGCACGTCCTCGCCGATGAAGGCCCCGATTTCCGGGAACAGCTCACCGAAACGCGGCTGCACCGCCACGTCGGCAGGGGTGATTCCGTGGATCCGCACATTGTGGTGGTCAAAGTGGTCGTAGCCGGCCGGCGGCCGCATCAGCCAGGAGGCCTCGGCGACAATCTTCCCGCCCCTTACCTTCGTCAGGCCCACGGCGCACGGAGAGCCCCGGAAGCCGTTTGCTGTTTCGAAGTCGATCGCCGTAAAGTCCAAACCCACGGCCCCTACCTTACCGCCGCAGGCCGCCACGGCCCGGGAGGGACAGGCCCGTCAAGTACGCTTGAGGGGTGAACTTTCCTGTGACTAACCACCTCGCTGTGTCCCTGTTGGGCGGTGCGGGTCCGGTGCAGCCGGCAATGGCCTCCTTCCTGCCCGACTGGCTGAACCCCCAGGTCTTCCTTGCCGATCCCGCGCTCGCCCCGTGGGTGGTACTGCTGGTGTGCGGCATCGTGTTCGCCGAGACGGGCCTGCTGGTGGGATTCTTCCTTCCGGGTGACTCCATGCTGTTCACGGCAGGCTTGCTGGTGGCCACGGACACCATCAAGTTCAACATTTGGCTCCTGGCCCTGCTGATCATCGTCTCCGCCATCATCGGCAACCAGGCGGGCTACCTGATCGGTTCCAAAGCGGGCCCCGCCCTCTTCAACAAGCCCGACTCCAAACTCTTCAAGCGCGAGAACGTCGAAAGCGCACACGCCTTCTTCGAGAAGCACGGCGGCAAGGCGCTCATCCTGGCCCGTTTCGTTCCCATCATCCGGACGTTTGTCCCCGTGATCGTTGGCGTGGCGCAGATGAGCAAGCGCAAGTTCTTCATCTACAACGTCATCGGGGCGGTGCTCTGGGGCGGCGGGGTGACCCTGCTCGGTTTCCTGCTGGGGGACACGGTTCCGTGGGTCCGGGACAACCTGGACATCATCTTCATCGCCATCGTGCTGGTCTCAGTGGTGCCCATCGGCATTGAACTCCTGCGCGGCATGTCCGCCAAGCGCCAGGCCCAGGCTTACGGTACCGACACCGTCGACGAATACATCGAAGAGCACGAACCGGAGCAGGAGCAGAAGACTCCGCGCAAGCTCCCCGGCGGCCGGCAGGAGTAGGCAGGCCACACAGTCGAAAGAGGTGCGCCACCCCCCCGGGGGCCCCCCACACCCCGTCAGTGCCTTGCCGCGGTGGCTGATGGCGTTCTTTTCCTCTGCCGAGAGCTCTGCGCAGCTGCGGTCCTCGCCGGCGGGCTGCAGGACCGGGTCGTAGCCGAAGCCTCCGGCGCCGCGCGGCTCGCGCAGCAGGACGCCCTCCAGCTGGCCGTACTCCACCACTTCGCGGCCCGGGCCGTCCGCACCGTCCGGCATCGCCAGGGCGGCAGCGCAGACGAACGCTGCGCCGCGGTGCTCATCAGGAACGTCCGAAAGCTGGTTCAGCAGCAGTTCCAGGTTGGCGGCGTCGTCTCCGTGCCGTCCCGCCCAGCGGGCGGAGAAGATTCCCGGCGCCCCGCCCATGACATCCACGGCGAGCCCGGAGTCATCGGCGATGGCCACCAGGCCGGTCGCCCCCGCCACCGCACGCGCCTTCAGCAGCGAGTTCTCGGCGAAGGTCACGCCGGTTTCGACGACGTCCGGCGCACCTGCCGCCGCCGCGTCCACCACCTGGGTGTCGACGTCGAGCCCGGGCACTTGCCCGCGCAGCAGTTCACGGAGTTCGCGCAGTTTCCCTTTGTTGTGCGTGGCGAGCACGAGCCTTGGTGAGGGTGTGCTCACAGGGTGTCCGCCAGGGTTTCGCGCTGGATGGCGGCCAGCTGCGTGGTGCCCAGCAGGGCCAGGTCCAGGAGCTGGTTCAGCTCCTCCCGGTCAAACGGGGCACCTTCCGCGGTGCCCTGCACCTCAACGAACTTGCCGGAGCCGGTGACCACAACGTTCATGTCCGTTTCGGCCCGCACGTCCTCCACATACGGCAGGTCCAGCATGGGAACGCCGTCGATGATGCCCACGGAAACAGCAGCGATGGTATCCAGGAGGGGCTGGGCGTTCTTGGCGATCAGCTTGGTGTCGCGGGCGAACCGGATGGCGTCGGCCAGGGCCACGTAGGCGCCGGTGATCGCCGCGGTGCGTGTCCCGCCGTCGGCCTGCAGCACATCACAGTCCAGCACGATGGTGTTTTCGCCCAGCGCCTTGGTGTCGATGATGGAGCGCAGCGAACGCCCGATCAGGCGCGAGATCTCGTGCGTGCGGCCGCCGATCTTGCCCTTGACCGATTCCCGGTCCGAGCGCGTGTTGGTGGCGCGGGGCAGCATGGCGTACTCGGCGGTGACCCAGCCGCGGCCCTCGCCCTTGAGCCAGCGCGGGACGCCGGCAGTCAGGGAGGCCGTGCACAGCACCCGGGTGTTGCCGAACTCGATCAGCGCCGATCCCTCAGCCTGGTTGGACCATCCGCGGGTGATGCTGATGGGCCGGAGCTGGTCGGGGGCACGGCCGTCGGCGCGCACAATGGGCACTGCAGTTGCTTCAGATGTCATGCCTTTAGCTTATCCAGTGCCGCTGGTGCTAGATGGTGTAGTGGACACCGGCAACGGCCACGGCCACGTCGCCGGGAAACACCGGACGTGCCTCGGCCATGACGGTGGTCGGGGATGTCCAGACCGGAATGTGGGTCAGCAGGAGCCGGCGCGCCCCGGCGAGCGCCGCGGTCTCCCCCGCCCGTTTTCCGGTCAGGTGGACGTCCTTGATGCCGTCGTCGCGGCCTTCCTCGAAGGCTGCCTCGCACAGGAACAGGTCTGCGTCCTTGGCGGCTTCCTCAAGCCCGGCGCAGGAATCGGTGTCACCGGAATACGTCAGGGTCCGGGTTACGGGGACGCCGTCCTTGCCGGGTTCCACCACCTCCACCCGCAGGGCGTAGGCCTCCTCGATGGGGTGGTTGACGGCGAAGGGCGTGACCGTAAACGGCCCAACGGTCACGGCCTCGCGTTCGGTCCAGTTGGTGAAGTCGAATTCCTCGTGCATGCCGGGGTCCGGGTCCAGTCCGTAGGCGGTGGCCATCCGGTTGGCCGTCGCGGCCGGCCCCCAGACCGGGATGCGGCCGCGGCCCCAGCCGCCGGGTTTCCAGCGGATGGCGACGTGCAGGCCGCACAGGTCCATGCAGTGGTCCGGGTGCAGGTGGGTGAGGAAAATCGCGTCGATGTCCTCCAGGTCGGTGTAGCGCTGGATGGCGCCCAGCGCACCGCTGCCGAGGTCCATCACCACCTTCCACGTGCGGTCGCCGTCGGTGGCGGTCAGCAGGTAGCACGACGCCGGGGAGCCGGGCCCGGGAAACGAGCCCGTACACCCCACAATGGTCAGCTTCACGGGCGGGGTCCTCCGGTTCGGCCGGCGTCGGCGAATCCGCCGCCCACGAAGTTGGAGATCCTGGGGCGCCCGCGCGCTGCCTGCGCAGCGGCGATCATCTCGGGAGTAATGCGGGCCAGGCTGCCGGTGGGGTATTGCGCGGCGACGTGGTCCACGTGCCGGACCGAAAGGACCTCGGGCCCCAGGAACCTGCGGGCGAGCGCCTCAAACTGCCCGGCGTCACCCGTGGCCACGAAATGGTGCTCGGGCGGGGTTGCGGAGGGGCGTTGCAGGTTGTGGGTGGCCAGCGCACGATAGACGTCCTTGGCTGTTTCCTCGGCGCTGGAAACCAGGGTGACGTCCCCGCCCATCACGTAGGAGATGACGCCGGTCAGCAACGGGTAGTGTGTGCAGCCCAGGACCACCGTGTCCACCCCGGCCGCCTTGAGGGGCGCAAGGTATTCCTCCGCGACGGCCAGCAGAGCCGGCCCCGTGGTGATGCCGGCTTCGACGTAGCTGACGAATTCGGGGCATGCCACGGAGGTGATCTCCAGGTCCGGAGCCGCGGCGAAAGTGTCCTCGTAGGCGCGCGAACCCACCGTGGCGGAGGTACCGATCACGCCGACTCTTCCGCTGCGCGTGGCGGCGACGGCGCGCCGCACGGCAGGCTGGATGACCTCGATGACGGGAATGCCGTACTTGGCGGTGTACCGCTCGCGGGCATCCCGGAGGACCGCGGCCGACGCCGAGTTGCAGGCAATGGTGAGCAGCTTGACGCCGGAGTCCACCAGTTCGTCCATGACGCCCAGGGCGTTGGCCCGCACCTCGGCGATGGGCAGCGGCCCGTAGGGTCCGTTGGCGGTGTCCCCGACATAAAGAACTGATTCGTTGGGCAGCTGGTCGATGATGGAGCGGGCCACCGTGAGTCCGCCAACACCGGAATCGAAGATGCCGATGGGCCGGGTTTCCGGGGCGGCGGCCGGTAGGTCACCGTTGGCGGCAGGCTGCGCTTCCAACGGCGGGTCCATGCTCGAGGCTGTTGTCATGATTATTCGAGGATAGGTCTTCCCGGAAGGCTCAGCCATCATCTTGTGTCCAGCGACTCATGTCGAATGTGTCACAACCAACGGCCTCCCCCGGACCGCCACAGCTCACCGGCGGGTTTCCATCGACTGCAGCATGGCCTGGACCACGGACTCCTGCAGCCAGGTGGTGAAGTTGTAGACCAGGGCCAGGTAGCTTTCCACATCCTCGGCCTGGGACCAGTCCTGCATGCGGTGGACGTGCTCGGCGTCGGCCTCGTCGCGGATGTCCAGCCTCTCTGCCAGGACAAGCCGCACATCGTTCAGTGCCATGGACCAGTGCTTGGCACCCTCGGGTGTCAGGACGATCTCGTCCTTGTCCAGGTCCAAAGCCGCCGCGCGCAGTGCCCCGATCTTTGTTTCCCGCAGCGAGCGCTCGGTGAGCTGCCGGAACTCAAGGGACGCGGCGTCGTCGTTCTTCGTGACGTTGGGGAGGAGCCGCTTGACGGCGCGGTCCGTGGGTTCTGCAACGTCCATGTCCAGGCCAATGAGGGCGGCCAGCGGATCCTGGCCGTCACGATCCTCCGGCTCGAGCATGGAGATGACGTCGTCGATCAGGCTGCGCAGCAGGTCCCGTTCTGCAGGTTCCAGGAAGCCGGTGATGCCCTTAAGCCCGTATTTGAATGCCTTAGCCACGCTTCCCCTTACCCTGGCCCGAACCGCCGGACTTCCCGGCCTTGCCGCCCTGGCCGCCGCTGGCCTTTTCCACCGTGGCCCACAGCCCGAACCCGTGCATGGCCACCGCGTGGCGTTCCACCTGCTCCTTGCTGCCTGCGGCAACGATGGAGCGGCCCTTTTTGTGGACCTCCATCATGAGCTTGTTGGCTTTGGTCTCGGAGTAGCCAAAATAGCTTTGGAAGACGTAGCTGACGTAACTCATGAGATTGACGGGATCGTTCCAGATCACCAGGTTCCAGGGGATGTCCGGCGCGGTGAGGGAGTCGGTGGACTCCGCAGTGCCGGTCCGGACGCCCTCCCGTGTATCGGGGCCGGGCGCAACGCTTATGGTCATCTGTCCATTCTATGGGGCTGGCTACTAGAGTGACTTTCGTGAGCACCTCCGCCGGCTGGGACCATCCCCGCACGTCCTTTTACACCGACCACTACGAGCTGACCATGCTGCAGGCATCCCTCCATTCGGGGGCGGCGCACCGCAAGTCGGTGTTCGAGGCATTCGCCCGGCGGCTGCCGGACGGCCGCCGCTACGGCATCGTGGCGGGCACGGGACGCCTGCTGGAGGGCATCGCAAGCTTCCGGTTCGGCGAGGCCGAGCTGGACTTCCTGGAACGTACCCGGGTGGTTAATCAGGAGACGCTGGAGTACCTGGCCAACTACAGGTTCTCCGGGGACATCTGGGGCTACGCCGAGGGCGAAGCCTACTTCCCCAACTCCCCCATCCTGATCGTCGAGGCCTCGTTCGCGGAGGCCTGCATGCTGGAGACGTACTTGCTGTCCGTCCTGAACCACGACAGCGCGATTGCCTCCGCCGCGTCCCGGATGGTCAGTGCGGCCGGCGGCAGGCCCTGCATCGAAATGGGTTCGCGCCGGACGCACGAGGAAGCCGCAGCGTCCGCCGCCCGGGCTGCGGTGATCGCCGGCTTTGACAGCACCTCCAACCTGGAAGCGGGCGCACGCTACGGCATCCGCACGGTGGGTACGGCCGCCCACTCGTTCACGCTGCTGCACGATACCGAGCGCGAGGCTTTCGAAGCCCAGATTGCCTCGCTGGGTGAGGGCACGTCCCTGCTGGTGGACACCTACGACGTCGAAAAGGCTGTCCGCGCGGCCGTGGACCTGGCAGGGTCCCGGCTGGGGGCCGTCCGGCTGGACTCGGGCGACCTGGTGGCCCAGGCGCAGTGGGTGCGCCGGCTGCTGGACGACCTCGGCAACGAGCACACGAAAATCGTGGTCACGTCCGACCTCGATGAGTACGCCATCGCGGCGCTGCAGTCCGCCCCCGTCGATTCCTACGGGGTGGGGACCTCCCTGGTGACCGGCTCCGGGGCCCCCACCGCCAGCATGGTGTACAAACTGGTCAGCCGGACAGACGATGCCGGAAACTTCGTGTCCGTGGCCAAGGCGGCCAAGAACAAGGCCAGCGTGGGCGGCCGGAAATACGCGCTGCGGAAGCTGGACGAGCGCGGCATCGCCACCGCCGAGGTGGTGGGTGTGGGCCACCGGCCGGAGGATGACGGCAACGACCGGCCGCTGCTGCAGCAGTTCATGAAGAACGGCGAGCTGCTGCCGGGCTGGACCGGGCACGAAGGCGTGGTTCGCGCACGGCAGCGCCACGCGGACTCCATGGCGGAACTGCCTCCGGTGGTGAACCGCCTGCAGCGGGGCGAGCCCGCCATCCCCACTCTCTATGAAGACCACTGAGGAGCACTGATGTCCCGCGCACTGATCATCGTCGATGTCCAGAACGACTTCTGCGAAGGCGGCTCGCTCGCCGTTGAGGGCGGTGCTGCCGTGGCCGGCGCCATCAGCGAGTACCTGGACGCCCACCACGGCGAATTCGACCATGTGGTGGCCACCCAGGACTGGCATATCGATCCCGGCAGCCATTTCTCCGAGACGCCCGATTTCAAGGACAGCTGGCCCCGGCACTGCGTCGCCGGCACCCGCGGCGCCGAGCTCCACCCGGACCTGGACACCGAATACATCGACGCGTACTTCCGGAAGGGCCAGTTCGCGGCCGCCTACTCCGGCTTCGAGGGGCTGCTGGCGCCCGAGGATGCCGTTCCCACCGGGGAGCGCCAGGCCGGCGGAATGGCCGGGCCCGCGGACGGGTCCGGTGTCGACGAGGATGCGATTGGCCTGGATGACTGGCTGCAGAGCCACGACGTCGAGGACGTGGTGGTAGTGGGCATCGCCACCGACTACTGCGTGAAGGCAACCTCCCTCGACGCCGTCCAGGCGGGCTACGGCGTCACCGTAGTGCGGTCGCTGACGGCAGGGATTGCCGACGACCTCGAAGACGCGGCAGCCGAGATGGAACTGGGCGGCGTCGATTTCGCCTGAGCCCTATTTGCGGCCGATGAACCAGTCCTGAAGCTTCCGCAGCCTGGACTGCAACTGCTCCTCGTTGGCCTGCGCCACCGGGGGGCCGCCGCACACGGTGCGCAGCTTGGTGTGGACCACGCCGTGCGGGGTGCCGGTCCGGGCCGCCCAGGCGGCCACATTCTTGGCCAGCTCATTGCGCAGGTCCATCAGCATCCGGTGGTCCGGCACGGCCGGAGCCTGGCTTTCGGCGGCAGGGGCCTTCCGGTTCTTCCGGTTCAGTTGCTCGTGCTGGCGCTGGCGCAGGAGGGTCCCCACCTGCTCCGCGTCGAGCAGGCCGGGGATCCCCAAAAAGTCCATTTCGTCGTCGGACCCCACCTCGCCGCCGGTACCGAACTCGCCGCCGTCGAACAGGACACGGTCAAAGGAGGCCTGCGAGTCCAGGGCCTCGAATTTGCCCTTGGTGAGGCTGTCGGAGGCTTTGTCCTCGCGGTTGGCCTCCTCCATCAGCGAATCTTCCGGGTTGAAGAGGCCGTCACCGTCCTCTTTCTCGGGCCGGTCCAGCGCGTGGTCGCGTTCCATTTCCATGGAGTTGGCCAGGGCCATCAGCTGCGGCACGGAGGGCAGGAATACCGACGCCGTTTCGCCCCTCTTGCGGGCACGCACGAAGCGTCCCACGGCCTGGGCAAAGAACAGCGGGGTGGAGGTGGACGTCGCGTAGACACCCACGGAGAGCCGGGGCACGTCCACGCCTTCGGACACCATGCGGACGGCAACCATCCAGCGCTTGTCGCCGGCGGAAAATTCCTCGATCTTGCTCGAAGCCTTGGCGTCGTCGGACAGGATGACGGTGGGTGATTCACCGGTGATTTTCTTCAGCTGCCCGGCATAGGCGCGTGCATCCTCGTGGTCCGTGGCGATCACCAGGCCGCCGGCGTCCGGGACGGTGCGCCGGACCTCGCTGAGCCGTTTGTCAGCGCCGGCCAGGACGGCAGGGATCCACTCGCCTGCCGGGTTCAGCGCGGTCCGCCAGGCGTGGCTGGTGATGTCCTTGGTCACTGCCGCCTCACCGAGCGAGGCGGCCATCTCTTCGCCCGCGCTGGTGCGCCAGCGCATCTGGCCGGAGTAGGCCATGAACATCACAGGCCGGACCACGTGGTCCCGCAGGGCGTTGCCGTAACCGTAGGTGTAGTCCGCCTTGGAACGGCGGATGCCGTCGCGGTCCTCCGCGTACTCCACGAACGGGATGGGTGAGGTGTCCGAGCGGAAGGGGGTACCGGTCAGGGACAGCCGCCGGACGGCAGGGTCGAACGCCTCGCGCAGGCCATCGCCCCAGGACAGGGCTTCGCCGCCGTGGTGGATCTCATCAAGGATCACCAGCGTCCGGGCGGCCTCCGTCTTGGCGCGGTGCAGCATGGGCTTGCTGGCC
Organism: Pseudarthrobacter sp. YAF2; assembly: GCF_052113345.1. Taxonomy (NCBI): domain Bacteria; kingdom Bacillati; phylum Actinomycetota; class Actinomycetes; order Micrococcales; family Micrococcaceae; genus Pseudarthrobacter; species Pseudarthrobacter sp. YAF2. The sequence goes on from NZ_JBFRDA010000014.1 coordinate 128,139, forward strand.
ACCTGCGCGTACGTTACGGCGACCCCGATGAACCCGCGCCCGTGCTGGCCGTCGGAGTTCTTGAAGTTGGGATCAATGGCGATGCCCACCTTGGCGGCGGCGTCGGCCCACTGCCGCTTCAGGTGGTCCGTGGGCGCCACGATGGTCACCCGGTTCACGGCTCCTGAATCGATCAGCGTCGAGGCAATCCGGAGTGCGAAGGTGGTTTTACCGGCACCTGGCGTTGCCACCGCGAGGAAGTCGCGGGGACTGTTCGCCAGGTAGAGATCGAGGGCTTGCTGCTGCCAGGCACGGAGTTTGGGAGCGGTTCCCCAGGCTGCACGTTCCGGATAAGCCGGAGGCAGGGTGGGGCCGCCAAAGAGCGTCTCCGTCACTACTTGTTGTTGCCCGAGTCTCCCGGACCCTTCCCGCCGTCGTTGCCCGGGCGGAGGCCCTCGTAGACTTCCTTGCACTCAGGGCACACCGGGAACTTCTGCGGGTCCCGGCCTGGGGTCCAGACCTTGCCGCACAGCGCGATGACGGGCTCGCCTGTCATGGCCGACTCCATGATCTTTTCCTTGCGCACGTAGTGGGCAAAGCGCTCCCGGTCGCCCGGTTCCACCTCTTGGCGCAGTTCCTCGCGTTCGATGGTGGCTGTGGACGTTCCAGCCCCGGAAAGCTCGCGCATCGGGTCGTTTTCGAGAGGGTCCGTCATGCTAGTCATGGCATCCATCTTAGCCGTTCCGGCGGCCGGACGTTCGACGGCGGCACGCCCGCGCCGGGCTACGGCACCGGCCGTCGTCGTCCCCTTTTAGCCATGCAAGGGATGGCACAGTACGCCGGCTACAGCCCCTGCCAGCCGGGCTTGTTCTCATAGGTGTGGCGGTAGAAATCCGCCAGTTTCAGGGCGGACGCGGCGGCCTCGTCCAGCAGGATCGTGGCATGCGGATGGAACTGCAGGATGGAGGCCGGACAGATGGCCGCCACCGGTCCTTCCACGAAGTCGCGGACAGCTTTGGCCTTTTGCGCCCCGGTGGCGAGGAGGATCACATGCCGTGCGGCCATGATGGTGCCCAGGCCCTGGGTGAGTACGTGGTGCGGGACGTCGGCGAGGCTGTCGAAGAACCTGGCGTTGTCCCGGCGTGTCTGTTCGATCAGGCTCTTGATCCGGGTCCGTGAGGCGAAGGACGAGCCCGGTTCGTTGAAACCGATATGGCCGTCAGTTCCCACCCCCAGCAGTTGCAGGTCCACTCCGCCGGCCGCGGCGATGGCGTGCTCATAAGCATCGCAGGCCGCCGGAATGTCCTGGGCGGTTCCATCCGGCCCGTGGACGTTGTCCGGCGCGATGTTCACCCGGCTGGTGAATTCGCGGCGGATCACCTCGCGGTAGGACTCCGGGTGGCCGGCCGGCAGGCCCACGTACTCATCCAGCGCGAACCCGGAGGCGCTGCTGAAATCCAGGCCCTGCTGGTGCCGGGCAGCGAGTTCGTCATAGACCGGCAACGGTGAGGACCCGGTGGCCAGCCCAAGCACCGCACCGGGTTTGCGCCGGACCAGTTTCTCGATCGCATCGGCCGCGAGTTTTCCAAGCTGCCTGCTGCCACCGAGGATGACGATTTCCATGCTCTTCCCTCCCGGGGTTTGTCAGCGGTTGACGGAAACTTGCGCCAGCAGTTCCGGGCCCCCGACGTCGAGCCATTTGCCGCCAAGGCGGACACCGGCCGCGAAGAGGCCCAGGCCCAGGAGGATGCCAACAGCCAGGTTGATCCACCCGAACAAGGCACTGCCCGTAACAGTTTGTGCCACCAGCAGGGCTGCCTCGGGGAGCACCAGGACCAGCAGGACCAGCATGCCCACGAACTGCACCGCCAGGGTCTGCCCGACGTTCCCGGGCGGCTTCTTGAACGGGCTGTCGCCGGGCAGCGGAACCGTAACCGTGTACCGGGCCGATACCACCGAGGACAAGCCCAGGCCGCTGAAGAGGATCCCCAGGCTGAGCCCCAACTGGCCGGGCAAGACAGCCCAGTCACGGCTCAGCGCAGCGGCCCCTGCCGCGAACACCAAGACCACCGGCAGGGCGAACACAAGGCAGGCAAGGGACCGGCCCAGCCTGTCCGCCAGGCCGCGGACCCCGATGGCCACGTGCAGGGCGAACGCGGTGTTGTCGTAGGACACGTCCGCGGAGATGGACCAGGCAAGGATAAAAGCCGACACCGGGGCAAGGAACGCCACGCTCCCGTAGTGTCCTGTCTGCGCACCCTGGAACAGCAGGATCACGGGCAGCAGCGGGATCACCACAAGGGAACCCGAGTACCGCGGGTCCCGGAGCCAGTAGGTGAGGGACCTCGCCATCACGGCGCCTGCCGGGGTGGGCGGAAGCACGCCGAGCAGCCCAAGGCGGCCGCCTTTCCGTTTGCCTGCACCGGCATACGGCGGGGTGACGAGCGCCCTCTCCAGCAGGAGCTTCCAGCACCAGGCCAGGCCGGCAAGGACCGCCACCGACACCAGCAGCTTCACGGCAGCCTCACCCGGGCGGCCGGCAGCGACGTCACCGCCAAGCGCCCACGGCGCGCCGAGCGGAGTCCAGGACAGGGTCCCGGCGAAATCGGGCAGGAATCCGGTGGAGGCAGAAATCCCGCGGCCGACGCCCGCCACGATGGGACCGAGCAGGACCAGCGGCACCATGAAGGCGATGGCGCTGATGTCCTTGAACCGCCGGGACGCGGCGAGGCCCGCCGTGGCGGTGGTGACAACCTTGGCCAGCACGACGCACGTCATCACGCCCAGGCACGCGCCGACGAGGGCCGCGAAGGCCGACAGGACACCGCGGGACCAGGTGGCCACGGTGGCCAGGGCAACGAGGGCGGTGGCAAGGCCCGGGATGCCGATCAGGCCACCCAGGGCAAGGCCAGCCAGGAGCTGCTTCATGGGGATTGCATAAGTAGTGAAGCGGGCCGGATCCAGGGTCATGTCCGTGGCGGAGGCCACCACAGGTATGACGCCCCAGCCGAGCACGGCGGCGGAGCCGCCCAGGACCACGGCCGTGTGGGCGGTTCCGATGCCGGCGTTTCGGAGCAGGACGAGGGCGATGACGAGCGTGGCCACCACGCCCAGCGCATAGAGCCCCGCGATGGCCATGCCCACCAGCTGCCACGGGCTGCGGCGCAGTCCGTTGCGCAGCAGCGTGAGCTTGAGCCTCAGAAGGTGCGCAACCATTCCAGCCCTTCCGTGTGGCTGTGGCCGCCCACCAGTTGCACGAACCGGTCCTCGAGGGACGCCCCTGCCCGGACCTCGTCCACCGTCCCAGCTGCCAGGAGCCGGCCGCGGGCCACCACGGCAACGTGGTCGCACATGCGCTGCACCAGGTCCATCACGTGGCTGGACACCATGACGGTGCCTCCCGACGCCACGTACCGGTCCAGGATGGAGCGGATATTGGCTGCGGAGATTGGGTCCACGGCTTCGAAGGGTTCGTCCAGGACCAGGACCCGCGGGGCGTGGATCATGGCGGAGGCAAGGGCGATTTTCTTGGTCATGCCGGCGGAGTAATCCACCACCAGGGTCCCGGCGTCCTGGGTCAGGTCCATTGCGGCGAGCAGCTCCCCCACCCGCGCAGCCACCACTGCCTTGTCCATGCCACGCAGCAACCCGGCGTAGGTAATGAGCTGCTCTCCGGTGAGCCGGTCAAAGAGCCGCACGCCGTCGGGCAGGATCCCCATCAGCCGCTTTGCCTCCAGCGGGTGCTGCCAGACGTCCACGCCATGGACCACCGCCGTGCCAAAGTCAGGGCGCAACAGGCCCGTGGCCATGGACAGTGTGGTGGTCTTGCCCGCGCCGTTGGGGCCCACGATGCCGAAGAATGAGCCTGCCGGAGCTTCCAGGCTGATGCCGTCCACCGCTATTTTTCCGCCGAACCTCTTGGCCAGCCCGCGGATGGAAAGGGCCGCAACGGGCCCTGGATTGGACACCTGGTCTGGGATCGGAGCAGTCATGGTGCCAGCCTAGCCCGCGGAGCGGCGCTGAGCGGGGTGGGAGACTATCGTCATGGACATCGCGTTGGGCCTGCTGGTGATCGTTGCCGTGGTGTGCGCCGGCAGCGCCATCGGCCGCAGATTCAATATCCCCGTGCCGCTGCTGCTGATCCTGGCCGGAGTGGCGGCCTCGTTCCTGCCTTTCATTCCACCCGTTGAGCTGAATCCCGAACTGGTGCTGGTGGGCTTGCTGCCTCCCCTGCTGTACGCGGCCTCGTTCCGGACGTCGCTGTTCGACTTCAGTTCGAACCGCCGTTCCATTGGCTTGTTGTCCGTGGGATACGTCATCTTCGGCACCGTGGCCGTCGGCTTGGTGGTGTGGTGGCTGTTTCCGGAAATCCCGCTGGCCGCAGCCATTGCCTTGGGCGCAGTGGTGGCACCCCCGGATGCCGTGGCCGCGACGGCGATCGCCCGGAAAGTGGGCATGCCCCGGCGGATCGTCAACATCCTCGAGGGTGAATCCCTACTCAACGATGCCACGGCGCTGGTATGCCTGCGCGCGGCCGTGGCTGCGATCGCCGGATCCGTCTCGGCCCTGGATGTGGCGGGGGGTTTCGTGCTGGCTGCCGGCGGCGGCCTGGTGGTGGGCCTCGCCGCAGCGTACCTCCTCACGGAAATCCGGAAGCGGATCAGCAACGTCGCCATCAACACCTCGGCGTCGCTGATGGCACCGTTCGTTGCGTTCCTCCCCGCCGAAGCCATCCACGCGTCCGGGGTGCTCGCCGTCGTCGTCACCGGCCTGGTCATGGGCACCAAAGCGCCATCCATGCCCAACGGCGCGGCGCGGCAAAGTGCCCGGAGCAACTGGGACACCGTGCAGTTCCTGCTGGAGAACTCTGTGTTCCTGCTCATCGGCCTGCAGGTACGGACCATCATCGACAGCGTCCAGGATGATTCGCTGGGTGCAGGCCGTGTGTGGCTCGGCTGCGCCGTGATCCTGCTGGCCGTGCTGGTGCTGCGCCCCATCTGGGTATTCCCCGCCACCTACCTGCCGCGCCTTATCCCTTCCGTGCGGCGGACCGATCCCGCACCGCCCTGGCAATTTCCCGCCATCGTGTCCTGGGCAGGCATGCGGGGCGTGGTCACCCTGGCCGCCGTCCTGACGCTGCCGGATGGCCTGGAGCACCGCAACGTCCTGGTCCTGGCGGCCATGGTAGTGGTGGCCGGTACCTTGGTGCTGCAGGGATTCACGCTGCCCGCCCTGGTCCGGGCCCTGCGCGTGCCCGGACCGGACAGGCGGGAGGATGCCTTGAACCAGGCCTCCCTGATGCAGCTCGCCACCGCCGCGGGGATGGAGCGGCTGGACCAATTGCGGCGCGAGAGCGATCCCCCGGAGGTCATGGACATGCTGCGGCGGCGGACGCAGGAGCGGGGCCTGGCAGCCTGGGAACGCCTGGGCCGGCCGACGGCGGAGTCAGCCACGCCCAGCCAGCGCTACGCCCAGCTGCGGATGGCAATGCTTGAAGCGGAACGGGACAAGGTCCTGGAGCTGCGCCGCGGCGGTGACTTCGCCCATGAAGTCCTCAGCGAAGTCCTCGAACGGCTGGATATTGAAGAGTCCATGCTGGACGCTTCCCTCAACGAGCTCGATTCCGCCACGGATTCCGGCGGCGGCGAGGGATTGGCCCAGCCAGGCGGCGTCTGCGACCATCTGACGGCGGCCATGCTGTCCCCGGTCCCCGGCAACCCGTCCTGCGCAGGCTGCGAACGGGAGGGGACAACACCGGTGCACCTGCGCATGTGCCTGGCGTGCGGGCAGGTGGGCTGCTGCGACTCGTCCGCGGGGCGGCACGCCAGCCGCCACTTCAAGGAAACCGGGCACCCGGTCATGCGTAGCATCGAACCCGGCGAACAGTGGCGTTGGTGCTACGTGGATGACCTGCTGGGCTGACCTGCGCAGGACCCGGGCTCGCGGTCAACGGAGGATGGCCCGTGGTGGCCCTGCCGGTTGTCCATTGGCTCTGGCGGCCATCAGAAGGAGCGCCGCGGCACTGCGCGCTCGTACTGGGGCGGCCAGGGGATGTCGTAGCCGAGTTCGAAGGCCGCGCGCAGCCACCAGTGCGGGTCCCGGAGGGCCGCCCGGGCGATGAAGACACCATCCGCCTGTCCGGTGGCAATGGCGTGCTCCGCCTGGCCCGGGGTGGTCAGGAGTCCCACCGTGCCGGTGGCCACTCCGGCCTCTTGCCTGATGGCCGCAGAAAATCCCGTTTGGTAGCCAAGCCCCGGTTTGATCTGCTGGTGCGCCACTGCCCCGCCGCTGGAAACATCCACCAGGTCCACGCCGTGAGCGGCGGCTTCACGGGCCAGGCGGACCGAAGCCGCCTGGTCCACCCCGCCGGGCGCCCAGTCGGTGGCCGAGATCCGCAGCAGCAACGGCATGGAATCGGGAATCACGGCCCGGACGGCGTCGACCACCGCAATTGTCAGCCGGTTTCGGCCGGCTTCGTCACCGCCCCATTCGTCGTCGCGCTCGTTGATCAGCGGGCTCTGGAACTGGTGCAGGAGATAGCCGTGCGCTGCGTGGATCTCCACGGTGTCAAAGCCGGCGTCCACGGCGCGTACCGCGGCGGCGGCGAAGTCGGAAATGACATCCTGGATTTGGTGGACGGTCATGGCGGCAGGGGCCGCGTAGCCCTCGAAGGCGGTTTCCGACGGGCCCAGGGTCGCCCAGCCGCCCTCAGGTTCCGGAACGCTGCCGTGCTTGCCGGAGAACGGCCAATACGTGGAGGCCTTCCGGCCGGCGTGGGCCAGCTGGACGCCGATTTTGGCATCGGAGGCGCCGTTCCGGTGGACGAAGGAGGTGATCCGCTGCCAGGCCCCGGCCTGCGCGTCGTTGTACAAGCCTGCATCGCGGGGGCTGATCCGGCCCTCGGCGTTGACGGCCGCCGCCTCCGTGAGGATCAGCGCCGCGCCACCGGTGGCAAAGCCGCCCAGGTGGACCAGGTGCCAGTCGTTTGGAACCCCCGGACCGTCGTCGGGATCGCAGCTGTACTGGCACATGGGCGAAACCCAGCCCCGGTGCTTCAGCTCCAGCGACCTCAACGTCAGCGGCTGGAACAGGGCGGGCACTAGAACAGCACCCGTGCGAGCGCCTGGCGCGCCTTGGCCACGCGCTCGTCTGCCGCGCCCACCACGTCGAACAGTTCCAGGAGCCGGACGCGCACTGTTTCCCGCTCCGGGCCGAAGTTCCTGCCGATGAACGCCACCAGGCGGTTCAGGGCATCCTCCACGTGGCCCCCGGCCACATCGAGGTCAGCAACGGCAAGCTGGGTGTCAAGATTGTCCGGTTCGTTCGCCGCCCGGGCGCGAAGCGCCTCGCTGTCCTGGGCGGACAACGGTTGCAGCCGGCCCATCAGTTCCACCTGCGCCAGCCCGGCCTTCGCCTCGTGGTCCGCTGGCATTTCCCGCAATGCCTGGCGGTAGGCCTCAGCGGCGGCGGCGTAGTCGCCGGCTTCAATGGCGTCGAAAGCGGCCTGGTGCAGCGGCGGCAGCGGCGCGGGTTCCTGTTCGCCGGCCGGTCCGCCGTCGAGGCTTCCGGTCACCCCGTTGGCGGCGGCCACTTTAAGGAGCTCGTCGAACAGGCTGCGCACCTGCTGTTCGTCCGCTGCGCCCTGGAAAAGCGGCACGGGCTGCCCTTTGAGGACGGCGACGGCGGTGGGGACGGCCTGCACCTGGAAGGCCTGGGCAAGCTGCGGGAAGGCTTCGATGTCCGCGGCGCCCAGGACCAGGCGGCCGCCGAAGGAGGCCACCACGCGCTCAAGGGTCTCCAGCATCCTGCCGGACTCCGGGGAATACGACGCCCACAAGGCAAACACCACGGGAACCTGGGCGGAGAGTTCCACCAGTTGCTGGAAGTTCGCTTCGGTGACGTTGACCGTAAGCTCCGGTCCGCCTTCCGGTGCCCCCTGGCCGGGCGCCGGCGCAGGGCTCGACGAGGCCGCCGGCGGTCCGGCAGGTGCCACAGGGCCGGCGGGAGCAGCGGGCCGCTTCAGTGCGGAAAGGTCGACGGCGCCGCGCAGGTTAAGCAGGTTGGCAGCGGCGGGAGGGACTGGGCGGGAAGCTGGCGAACTCATGTTTCCCACTCTAGCCACTCCGGCCGCTGCCGGTGGTAATACAGTCAGGGGCCTACTTGAAGCTGGCTCCCACCAGGCCGCGGGTGGCAGCCACGAGCTTCATCGGGTCCGTCGATCCGGCCGGCGGCACGTAGACGGCCATGGATTCAGCGAAGCTCAGGACCATGCCGGTGGTGGTTTCCTTGCCGCCGGCAAGGGCCGCGGCGTCGTCACCGATGCTGAGCTTGTCCCCGGCAGCCTTGGGGGTTCCTTCGAAGCCGAAATTGATCCGGCCAAGGACGAGTGCTCCGCCGTCAGAGGTACGGAATACGACGGTGCTTTCCGGCACCACCTTGTGGGTGAACGAGAAGTTGCCGTTCTCGCCGGCCTTCACCACCTCTGCCTGATAGGACAAGGTGTCAGTGATGTACGGAGAGGACGAGCCCTCCACCAGTTTGTCCTTGAAAGGCGAGTCCGCGGAGGTGAGCCTGTCGGCCAGGCCGGACATGGCTTCCTCACCGCTGTACAGCAGCCCGTACTTGTCAGATGGCGCCAAGGTCTGCGTACCGCCGCGGCCGAGGGTCGGGAGCGTCGTGCCCGGCTGCAGGGGGGTGGTCTCCATCAGCTTGTAGTTCTCGCGAGGGGACTTCTGGACCAGCGTCAGGATTTGCGGGACCACGTTGCCCTCGCCCTGGGTCACGGCCAGCACCGACCGCGGCCAGTCACGGCCGCTGGTGATCACCGTGGTCAGCAGCTTGGTGGAGCGGACAGGCATGCGGGGCTCGTACGAGCCGACCTGGGAGCGGATCTTGTAGTTCTGGGTCCGGATCTCAAGTTCGGGACCGGCCACGCGGTCGCCAAGCTTCGCCGCATCCTTGGCAGCATCGCCGGCATCGGTGGCGCTGGAGACCTGCTCAAGGATCCTGCGGAATTGGGCTTCAAGCACAACCGGAGAGCCGGTTCCGTCCTTGGCCGCCGGTGACGACGCACTGCCTGAAGGCTGCGGGCTGGGGCTGGCGGCCTGGGCCGCGGTGCCGGATCCTGCCAGGACCACCGCCGCCACACCTGCGGCCACCATGGTGGCCTTGGTTGAGGACTGCGCCTGGGAACGGGCGCGGGCACGCCGGGCGTAGCCGCTGCCGCCGCCTTCGCCGTCCTGCGTCCGCGCGGACATCAATCCCAGCACGATTCCGCCCACCACCAGCAATCCGCCGATGACCATCAGCGGAACCGCCCACGGGGTGGACGTATCGTTCGGGAAGGTCATGGACACCGAAGCGGGGGCCGCTTTGGTGCCGTCAGAGGCAAGCAGGAGGCTCCAGTCGCCGTCAGCAGGCGGGGTCCAGTTGTATTCCAGTTCGCCGCTGGCATTCTCGGTGGACACCCAGAGGTCCGAACCTGCCGGGTTGGGCGCGGTGGCGTCGCCGTCGGCGTGCTCGACCTGGAGGGACTTGCCGTCCTCGGAAACCCCGTTGATGGTGTTGTGGGCCGTCTGGCCGACCCAGGCGCTGACGTCATCTGGCCGGCCGGTTGCCAGCATGAAGTTGCCATCGCCCTGGACCGAGATCTTGACGGTTCCGCCGTGCAGTGTGCGCAGCTTCTGGTCAATGACAGTCAGCGGCGCCGCAGCGGCGTCTGCCGGGGCGGACGCCGTGAACGTCTCGGACGGAGCCCAGATGGTTCGCTGGCCGATACCGGCCAAAAGTGTCAGGAGGCCGAGCAGCACAAGTGCGGCTGCAGTCTTTAAACGCAAGGGAAACACCTATCATCAGCGGGGGTTTACCTTCAATAGTAACCTTTTTGTTACCACGGGCCCCGAATCCACCGTCCCGCCCGGCAGCCCGCGGGCCCGCCGGCGGCGCCTTCGGCGGTTGTTGACAAGCCTGCTGATAGTGTTTGCGATGATGATCACACCGGCCCGCGAAGGCGGTGCCACGCACGGAACAGGCCCCAAAAACCAGTGACTGACAAGACGGACCCGTCCTCCCCGGCAGCCGAAAATTCCGGGATTCCGGGCAGGCCTGTCCCAGCCCCGGCTCCCCAGGGCATGGCAGCCGCCCGACGCCGGGGCACCGCCGCGGCAGCTCTTGGCCAGGTGGTCCGCAGGCTCCGCCAGCCGTTGCCCGGCGCGCAGCCCAGGCTCCGATTCGAAATGCCGCCCGAGTACGGCGGCCAGGCTCCCGAGACGGAGTACGACGGCGAGGACGAGCCGCAGTTCGGGCATCCCGGGCCGCGCATGTCCCCCCAGCACCCGTTGTACATGGGGTTCATGGGAACGGTGGGCGTGGGCCTGGCGCTGCTGGTCTACTGGATTGGTTCCCACACCACGCAACTGCTGCTGTGGATTGTTGCCGCCCTGTTCATCGCCCTCGGCCTGGAACCGGTGGTGGGCTGGCTCGAGAACCGGAAGATCCCGCGGCCCGCCGGAATCCTCGTGTCCGTGGCCGTCCTGATGGGCGCCGTCGTCGGATTCTTCGCCACCCTGATTCCCACCATCGTTGAACAGGTGTCAGAGATCGTGCGCCAGGCACCGGACTGGGTGCGCACCTTCATGGATTCGGATTTCTTCCGCAGCGTCGATGACCAGTTCGGCGTCAGGGACCGCATTACAGAGGAACTCAACAAGTTCGTTAACGATCCCGCGGCCATGGGCGGAATTTTCGGCGGCGTTGTCGGGTTCGGTTCAACCCTGGCCAACAGCCTTTTCGGTACCCTCATCGTGCTGGTCCTGAGCCTGTACTTCCTGGCGGCCCTGCCGGCCATGAAGAAGTGGGGCTACCGCCTGGCCCCGCGGTCGCGCCGGAAGCGGGTGGCCGCCCTTTCGGAGGAAATCACCCGGTCGGTGGGCAACTATGTCATCGGCCAGGCCTGCGTGGCCCTGCTCAACGCAACCTTCGCGTTCATCGTGATGTCCATTGTCGGCGTACCGTTCGCCCTGCTCCTGGCCTTCGTGGTGGTTTTGCTCGCCTTCATTCCCCTGGTGGGCGGCATGATCGCGGGCATCGTGGTGACCCTGGTGTCCCTCACCCAGGGCTGGCAGACGGCCGCGGTCTACGCGATCTGCTACTTCGCCTACCTGCAGTTCGAGGCCTACTTCATCTCGCCGCGCATTATGCAGAAGGCAGTGGCGGTCCCGGGCGCCGTGGCGGTGATTTCGGTCATCGCCGGCGGCAGCCTGCTGGGCGTCCTGGGCGCCCTGATCGCGATCCCCACCGCGGCAGCCGTGCTGCTCCTGCTCCGGGAAATCTACATCGCACGCCAGGACCAGCACTAAGGAGGGCCCGGCGCCGGGATCAACCCGGCGCGCCCTCAAGCCCCGGCAGCCGCCGTCGGGCCGTCCCATTCCTGCGGAAGCGGTGTTGCCGCCCCACCGGAGGTGACCGTGGCGACGATATCGTTCAGGACCCGTGCGGCGTACTTCTCCCCCACCCACAGATGCTTGGCGCCGGCCACGCCCGCGACGTGCGCCTGCGGCACCAGGCTGAAGCGCTCAGCGGCCTCGGCCGGCTGCAGGAAATCATCGTGCTCCGGCACCAGGACGGTGAGGGGCTTGCCGGATTCCGCCCATTGCTGCAGGTGCTTGTCGGTGGCGCGGTGCAGCGGGGGCGACAGCAGCACTGCACCCTCGATCTGGCCGGCCACCGGCTCAACAGCCCCGTACATCAGCGCCAGTTCCGTTCCAAAGGACCAGCCCACCAGCCAGCGGTTGGGCAACCCGCGCTCGACGGCGAAACGCACGGCCGCCTCGACGTCGTTCCGTTCTCCAATACCTTCCTCGAAGCCGCCGCTGCTGGTGCCGCGGGGGGAGGCGGTGCCGCGGGTGTTGAACCGGAGGACGGCGATGCCGGCCAGCGCCGGAAGCCGGTAGGAGGCCTTGCGGTAGACGTGGGAATCCATGAATCCGCCGTGCGTGGGCAGCGGGTGCAGGGTAATGAGCGTGGCCTTGACCGGCCCGGTCTCGGGAAGGGCAAGTTCGCCCACCAGGGTGTGGCCGTCCTCCGTCTGCAACTCGATGTTCTCCCGCCGGGCGGGCAGGACGGTGGAGGCCCGGATGGGAGCGGGCCCCTGGGCCTGGGTGAACTGGAACGACGCCGGATCAAAAGTCATGATTTCCAGCTTAGCGACCACCGGGCTCCCGGACGGGTCGGATGCGCGGGGCCGGCGCCGGCGCGCTCAGCGGTAACGGTAGCTGCGGGACATCCAGCAGTTGGTGTGCCAGTGCCGCCGCTCGGCGAGGCCGGCCGCCGCCCCGAAAAGGTGGTCATCCTTCCAGACCACCAGGTGCGCAACGCCGGGCAGGACGGCGGTGGAGCACTCAGGGCAAATGTAGGTCTTCTCCGCGTTTTTGGCGGTCATGGTACGGACCATCCATTCCCCATCCGGGGCGCTCTCACGGCGTGCGATGCCCGCCCGGGCCCGTTCCAGGTCGAGTTCGGGGACCTCCTGGCCGTTGCGCCCCGTTCCCCGTCCAGATGAGCCCTTTCCGGAAACTGGACGGCGGGGACGGTTCGAACGCGGCATGCATCCATTCTGCCCCAGCCACCCGCCCGCTGCCGCCTCCGCACGGGCCTGGCCGGCCGTCGTCGGCATGGCCACTGCGGTCCACGCGATAGTCTGTACGGCGTGCGACTTGTCATAGCCCATTGCTCCGTTGATTACGTTGGCCGGCTCAAAGCCCACCTTCCCCTCGCCACCAGGCTCCTGCTGGTCAAGGCAGACGGCTCGGTGCTGGTGCATTCCGACGGCGGTTCCTACAAGCCGCTGAACTGGATGAGCCCGCCGGCCACGCTCCGGGTTTCATCCCCCGACGAGGTGGACCTGGAACTTGGCGTGGTGGAGCAATGGACCGTGCAGTCGGCTAAAACCGATGACCGGCTCATCATCAACATCCACGAGAAGATCACCGAATCCTCCCACGACCTCGGGGTGGACCCCGGGCTGATCAAGGACGGGGTCGAGGCCGACCTGCAGCGGCTGCTCGCCGAGCAGATAGAGACGCTGGGCGAGGGATATTCGCTGATCCGGCGCGAGTACTTCACGGCGATCGGACCGGTGGACATCCTGGCCCGTGACGCGGACGGCGCCACCGTGGCCGTGGAACTGAAGCGGCGCGGTGATATCGACGGCGTGGAGCAGCTGACGAGGTACCTGGAACTGCTCAACCGCGATCCCCTGCTGGCACCGGTCCGCGGGATTTTTGCGGCCCAGCAGATCAAGCCACAGGCCAAAGTCCTCGCCAACGACCGCGGCATTGCCTGCGTCACGCTGGACTATGACGCCATGCGCGGCGTGGACGACAGCGAATCCCGGCTTTTCTGACCTAATGTCCCGTTGCTTCGGGCACCTAATGAATGGTGTGAAAACCTTGGGCCTCATTGTCACGTGGTTTTTACCCAAAATTTTATGGAATTTGCTGTTCAGCCCGTTGACCTGCGGGAATGGGCATGAAATTCTTGTCTCAGTCTTTGTGTAGGTGTTTTTCATGCTCGCAAGACATGTTGCGAGCGCGAAGCTCCTGCAGCGCCGGACCTTTTCGGGCAAGGCAATCCAGGATTCTTCTCGCGGAGTGACCAAGGTCGGCACGAGGTGTGCCGGTCTTAAAAAGTTCCACAATGAGGAGAAATAAATGGCACAGGGAACCGTGAAGTGGTTCAACGCTGAAAAGGGCTTCGGCTTCATCACCCCGGATGACTCCGACGGCGATGTCTTCGTTCACTACTCCGAGATCCAGACCGGCGGCTTCAAGACCCTCGACGAGAACCAGCGCGTTCAGTTCGAGATCGGCCAGGGCGCCAAGGGTCCCCAGGCTACCGGCGTAACGCTGGTCTAGTCAGCCTGCCCGGCCGCCCCGCGGCCGTCAGCGGCATAATGATCCCCGGCAGGAATGCCGGGGATCATTTTTTGTCTGCGCCTTTTTTGTTCAGCAGGACCGGCGCCTTTTGTTCAGCAGGACCGGCGCCGGCTGGCTCCCTCTCTCAGGTGACCAGTTTGCGGACCAGGCGTGCGCCCTGGGCAAGCGAGAGGCCGGGGAGGTAGGCCCGGGTCAGGGCCCTGCCAATGGCCGGCAGGTGGAGCGGATCCTGGTAATACAGATAAAGCGCACGGTACTCCGGCTTGAACCGGGATTTGAACGCTGCCAGCGAGCGGAAGCCGTAGACCGGCTCAAGCGCGTGACCCACCAGGTCCAGGATGCGCACCAGGTTTTGTGCCCCTTCGTCCGTAGTGCCGGCGTCCTCCCCTGCGTCGCCCGGCCCGGTCTCTTCCTCCGGCCGGCTGGCCAACGGCGACCCGGACAGGGAGATCACGTCCACCGAGTCCTTGAGCTCCAGGACAGCGGAAGCAATCAGGAATTCCATTACGCCCGGGAATCCCTCGCTGCCGCGGCGCATTACGTCAAGCGTCCTGCTGACCAGCCGCCCGCCGTCGTACACGGGAAGCCAACTGGTCACCCCGTGGACGGTACCGGCGCCGTCCACGGCCAGGCAGCACAGCACCTCTTCGTCGTCGAGCTCGTCCACTCCGCCAAGCGTGAAGCCCATTTCCGGAACGGACTTCCCAGCCGCCCATTCCTCCGACACTTCGTTGAGCCGGGATCGCAGGGCCGCAGGCAGTGAATGGTAAGAGCCCCACACGGCCTGGACGCCAAGCTTCGACGCACGGTTCAGGGCTGTCCGGACGTTCTGCCACTCCTTGCCCTTGAACTCGAGTTCATTAAGCCTCAGCCGTGTCTCCTGTGCCACTGCCACCCGCGAGAAGCCCCGCTCCCGCAACGCCGGCCAGAGGGTGTCGTCACAAGAATAGAGCGCCGGGATCAGCGCCTGGGCGCGGCAGTAGTCAAGGAATCCTTCGGTCACCCGTTGCTCGGCGCGGCGGTCGCCCAGGGCGCCGCCCAGGGTCAGGGCCACGGTCCCGTGCTGCTGGAACGCCATGGCGCCGTCGCCGTCCGGGCTGAACCAGTACGTGTTGGGCTCCCACAGCGCCATCCAGGACAGGGGGCCGCCGCCCCGGTGAAGCAGCTCGCGGGCACGGACCCGGTCCTGGCGGCCGAAGTCGAGGCCGTGATGCCGCCCGACGAGAACCCACCACACAGCCACCAGGGCGACAATCCAGAACACCGGGCCGGAGTAGGCGAAGAGCAGCGTCTCTGCGCTGTCCCGTTCCGCGAAGACACGGCGGAAATGCTGCGGGATAGGTACCGGCACGTACTGCCGCGCCAATTCGGCGAAGAGCCCCAGCAGCCCGCCGTCCCGGGCAAGGCCGCCGGACAGGAACCACGCCACGGTGTAGGAGCTGGCCAGGACAAGCCAGGTGCCGCAGACCACCGCCCCGAGCGTCCGCCGTGCGCCGGGCCGGGTCTGGACGCGGAACTGGCGGCGGTTGAGCCACAGGATGACCGCCAGCAGCAGCGGGACGATCACCAGCGGAAGTACGTGGGCGAAGGCCGAGGACAGCGGTGTCGAATGCGTACCCTGCAGGCGTGAGGGGACCAGGGCGAACAGGGCCAGGTAGACAGCCGCGAGTGCCGTCACGGCCAGCTGGATGGCCAGGGCGATGTTGAGGGCCAGGCGGCGGCCGCGGCGCATGCCGTCCGCGCAGATCAGCAGCAGGATGACCGGCACCACTGCCAGCGCCAGGCCGAACGGCCCGGCAAACCCGGCCCTGCCGGTTTCCAGGCACGAAGCGTCCACCGTTGCCCCGCAGTTGAACACCAGCTGGCTGAGCGTCGGCATCGGGCTGAGGACGACGTCGCGCAGCAGCGCCAGCGGGCCGGTGGGGGCCCGGGTGATTCCGGTCAGGATCGGCCCGACGGCGAAGACGGCAACAGTGAGGGCCAGGAGATTCCTGGTCTCACGCCCGGTGGAGCGATGGCGGTGCAGCCGCCCCTGGTCGCCCTGGATCCACCAGCCCGCCAGGAGGCCAAGAAGGGCGCCGATGAGGCCGATCACGGTTTCCGCGTGCCCAACATAGAGGACCAGCAGGATCGACACGGACAGCACCGCGGTCCGGAGCCGCCGCTGCCACAGAAGCGTGATCCGGGCACTGGCCGCCAGGCCCGCGGTCAGGATCGGGGCGTAGGGACCTATCAGGATGTCATCGGCCATTTGATCCAGCCAGCCGTCGCCAACGTACACGGCCACCTGGGTGACCAGGAGGAAGACGGTGACAGCGGCGAACTGGCCGCCGAAAAAGAGTCCGACGGCGGCGCGGCGCCCCAGCTTTCGCTCGGCCAGGCCCAGCAGCAGAATCATCATCAACGAGGCCGTGAGGTAGGCGAGCGGGTTGGTGGCAAAGAACATGCTGGTGAAAAGCGACCACCACTGCCCGGCGCGAAGACCGGGCCCGCTGACCGAGGCAAGTCCCAGGAGGTGCTCCGGCGGCCCGTCCAGGAAGCTGCCCGTCACGGCGGCTGCCGCAAGGAACACCGCCACCACGCCCAGGGTGAACGGCATCGATTTGAGCGCGTCAAGGGTTTGGTGCACTGCCGGACGGCCAACGGTGGCCCACATCAACGCAACCGTGCGGTCCGGTTTTCGGGCGGTCACCATTGCAGCCCCCACTGGCTGCCAAGGAATTGCAGGGCATCCCCGAAGCGCTTTGACGAAGTGTCCCAGGAGTGCCCGGTGCGTTCAACCTCGTGCGCCTGCACCGTGAAGCCGGCGTCCTTGGCGGCGGCGGCGAGCGTATGGAGGTTCCTTACGAACTCCGGATCGTTCTGGCCCGCGGTCAGGTACATGCCGCTGGTATCAAACCGTTGGTGTTTCATGATCTCCAGTGGAGTCTGCTTGATGAAGTCGTCCGGGTTTCCGGGGAAGGCTGCGTCGATGGTCTTTTGCCGCTCCTTGGCGATGGCGGGTTCGGCTTCGCTGGAAAATCCGAGCACGTCCGCATAGATGTCCGGGTGCCTGGTTCCCATCTGGATGGCGCACGTGCCGCCGAAGGAGAATCCACCCACGGCCCAGTGGCGGTGGTTGGTGTCAACGGCCAATGTGGAACTGATCCACCGCGGCACATCCTGCGACAGGTACGTGTCGGCTTTCGCGATCTTGCTGTCCATGCACATGGTGTTGGCGGACTGTGATCCGTTGGGATCCGGGATGACCACCACAGGGGCCACTCCCCCGTGCGCCGCGGCAAACGAATCCATGTGGCCGCGGATTGAACCGCCGGTAAGCCAGTCCGCGGGGCCGCCGGGCTGGCCGGCCACCAGGACGAGCACCGGAAGGGCGGGACGGTTGGCGGCGAAATAGGCCGGCGGGAGGTAGATGTAGGCGTCGCGGTTGCTCATCCCGGACAAGGTTCCCGGGATGGCTGTCTTCCGCAGGACACCGCCGGCGGGCAGGTCCCCGGCGGGCTTCCAGCCCTGGAGCGGCACGCCATCGGATTCGCCGGGGTGCCGCATCAGCTGCTGTTCCAGGACGGGTATCCGGGCAAGCGCGGTTCCCAGCAAGTCGCTGACGGTCCGGTTCAGGCCGAAGTAGGCATTGATTTGGATGGTTGAGAGCAGCATCACCAGCAGCGCCGCAACAATGCCTGTGCTACGGCGGGTCCAGCTGGTCCGCGGCATCCGGAGCAGAGCCAGTACGAGGGCGCTCAGGCCCGGCACCAGCCACAGCAGGACCGTATTCGGGATGTCCTCGGGGAAGACGGTGAGGACGTTGATCAGGATCCAATGGACGGTTGCCACCACGACGAAAGCGGTCGCGACGCCCGCAAGGACCCGGACCGCCCAGGCGCGCACCGGGTAGGCAGGACCATCGCACGCGCGCCAAGGTGGTACCAGGAGGTAGGCCGCACCGCCCAATCCCAATACCAGGACAGTCCCAAACAGGGGGCCGTCCGTAAGCCGGATGTCTGAAAGCCAGTCCACGTGGCTAGCGCCAGGTCCCCACGCCGATAACCGGACCGGCTTCGAGCCACGAGGAAAGACCCGTATAGGCGTCGAACTTCATGGCCAGGTGGAGGTCCTGTCCCTCGTAGCGGAGTTCGACGATTACCACGTCCGGCTGAACCTTCACGGCTTCGGCTTCAGTGGGCTTGCGCCGGCCCAGGAGCTCCAGCGAACTGCGCTTGAAGGTGTACTTCGGCCGGACGCTCAGGGAGATCAACCGGAACCACTCGAGGTCATTGTCCTGATAACGACAAACCCCCATTTGCCAGCTGTTACCAGCAACGCAAATGGAGGCGTCCACCGTGCCGAGGGCACGCCGCAAGTTGAAGCGGCGCACCCCCGAAAGGCACAGTGCAAAAATCAGCAATCCGAACACGATTGCCAGTGCGATGAACGAAATACCCGGCGCGTCCATCAAGGTCGTGCTAGCGGATCCCAGCGGTAGCCGAGCCGCCCAGCTGGGCGTTGTCAGCAACGATGACCACGCGGTTGTTGTCCACGGAGAAGAACCCACCGTCAACATCTACCGCGATGCGGTCCCCTGACACTGGCTGGATGGCCAGTTCACCTTCGGCCAGGATCGCCAGCAGGGGCGAGTGGCCGGGCAGGATTCCGATTTCACCATCGCTGGTGCGGGCCTTGACCATCTTGGCCGCTCCGGACCACACGAAGTGGTCCGCTGCGACAATCTCAACCTCAAGCTCAGCCATATTACTTGGTCTGTTCCTGGATCTTGGCCCACTGGCGCTCAACGTCATCGAGGCCACCGACGTTGAAGAACGCTTGCTCCGCGATGTGGTCGAGTTCGCCGTCGCAGATCGCCGAGAAGCCTTCGACGGTGTCCTTGATGGACACCGTGGAGCCCTCGACGCCGGTGAACTGCTTGGCGGTGTAGGTGTTCTGCGAGAGGAACTGCTGGATGCGGCGTGCACGCGACACGACGATCTTGTCTTCTTCGGAGAGCTCATCGACACCGAGGATGGCGATGATGTCCTGGAGTTCCTTGTTCTTCTGCAGGATCTGCTTCACGCGGACAGCCGTGTTGTAGTGGTCCTTGCCGATGTACTGGGGATCCAGGATTCGGGACGTGGACGTCAGCGGGTCAACGGCCGGGTACAGGCCACGGGAGGCGATTTCACGGGAAAGTTCCGTGGTCGCATCCAGGTGGGCGAAGGTCGTGGCCGGAGCCGGGTCGGTGTAGTCATCTGCGGGAACGTAGATGGCCTGCATCGAGGTGATGGAGTGGCCCTTGGTGGACGTGATGCGCTCCTGGAGGAGGCCCATCTCATCGGCAAGGTTGGGCTGGTAGCCCACGGCCGAAGGCATGCGGCCCAGAAGGGTCGACACCTCGGAGCCGGCCTGGGTGAAGCGGAAGATATTGTCGATGAAGAGCAGCACGTCCTGGTTCTGCACATCGCGGAAGTACTCCGCCATGGTCAGCGCGGACAGGGCCACGCGCAGACGCGTTCCCGGCGGCTCATCCATCTGGCCGAATACAAGGGCGGTGTCCTTGAGGACGCCTGCCTCTTCCATTTCAACCCAGAGGTCGTTGCCCTCACGGGTACGCTCGCCAACACCGGCGAACACGGAAGTACCACCGAAGTTGCGGGCAACACGGGTGATCATTTCCTGGATCAGAACGGTCTTGCCCACGCCGGCGCCGCCGAAGAGGCCGATCTTTCCACCCTTGATGTACGGGGTGAGGAGGTCGATGACCTTGATGCCGGTCTCCAGCATCTCGGTGGAGCCCTCAAGCGAGGCGAAGTTCGGGGCCTTGCGGTGGATCGGCCAGCGTTCGGTGATGTCCAGTTCCGACTCCGCAACGTCCAGGGGCTGGCCCAGGACGTTGAAGATGTGGCCCTTGACGCCGTCGCCGACGGGCACGGAAATGGGGGCACCGGTGTCCACTACGTTGGTGCCGCGGACCAGGCCGTCGGTCGCCTGCAGCGAGATCGCGCGGATGAGGTTGTCGCCGAGGTGCAGCGCAACTTCGAACGTGATGGTCTTGGTGACACCGTTGAGGGTGATCTCGGTGGTGAGGGCGTTATAAATCGACGGGATTGCGTCAGCCGGGAATTCGACGTCGACAACCGGGCCGATTACGCGCGCAATACGGCCGGTTGCACCGGACGTTGCGGCTACGTGTTCGGTAGCAGTGGCAGTCATCTCTCTCACTTCATTCAGTAGATGGCGTGGGGTTAAGTTTATCTGTGGTGGTGCTGGTTACACGGCACCGAGGCGGTGCAGGCTACGACGCTAGGGCGTCGGCACCGGCAACAATCTCGGAGAGTTCCTGCGTAATTTCGGCCTGGCGGGCCGTGTTGCGCAGACGCGTGTACTTCTTGATCAGGTCCGTTGCGTTGTCGCCTGCGGACTTCATCGCCCGCTGGCGGGCTGCAAGCTCGGAAGCTGCTGCCTGCAACATGGCTGCGAAGATACGGGATTCGATGTAGCGAGGCAGCAGGGCGTCAAGGACACGCTCCGCTTCCGGTTCGAACTCGTACAGCGGCAGGAGATCCGATTCAGATTCAGCCTGCTCTTCCACTACTTCAAGCGGGAGCAGGCGGATGACCGTCGGCTCCTGGGTGACCATGGACTTGAAGCGGGTGTAGACAACATGGATCTCGTCCACGCCGCCCTCTTCGAAGTCGGTCGCGAATTCTGCCAGCAACGCTGCGCCGATTTCACGGGCAGTAGCGAACTCGGGTGCGTCGGTTCCCCCGGTCCAGACCCGCGCGTACTCGCGGTTCCGGAAATCGAAGTAGGCCTGGGCCTTGCGGCCCACGACATAGGTCTTGACTTCCTTGCCTTCGGCCCGGAGCAGCTCGTTGAGACCTTCCGCCTGCTTGAGGACGCTGGCCGAGTACGAACCTGCCAGGCCGCGGTCCGAGGTGATTACCAGGACGGCGGCGCGGCGGATCTGCTCCGGCTCAGTGGTCAGCGGGTGGTCGATTTCGCTTTGGCTGGCGACAGCAGAAACGGCGCGCGTGATCGCGTTCGCGTAAGGCAGTGAAGCTGCTACGCGCGCACGGGCCTTCCCGATGCGCGAGGTAGCGATCAGTTCCATCGCCTTGAAGATCTTGCGCATCGACGTGGTCGAGCTGATCTTCTGGCGGTAGACCCGGATCTGGGCTCCCATACTTATCCTTTCCTAACATTCCGTCGCCGGGTGTGCCRGACCTTTGCGGTCCGGCACACCCGGCGGTGCGGAACTAGCGCTTCTGCTTGACGATCTTTTCCTGGTCGACTTCGCCCTCGGAGATAGCGTCATGCTCCTCGTGGCCGGCGCCTACCAGGTGGTTGTCACCTTGGCCGAAGAAGCCCTTCTTGAAGTCCACGATCGAGGACTTCAGAGCTACAACGGTGTCGTCGTCCAGGACGTTGGTCTGTGCCAGCGTGGTCAGGATCGAGGACTTGTGGCGCAAGTGCTCCAGGAACTCAGCCTCGAACCGGCTGATGTCCTCAACCGGAACGTCATCCAGGTAGCCGTTGGTTCCGGCCCAGATGGAGACAACCTGGTCCTCAACCGGGAACGGAGAGTACTGGCCCTGCTTCAGCAGTTCCATCAGGCGCGCACCACGGGTCAGCTGTTGGCGGGATGCAGCGTCCAGGTCCGATGCGAACATGGCGAATGCCTGCATGTCGCGGTACTGGGCCAGGTCCAGCTTCAAAGTACCGGAGACCTTCTTCATGGACTTGACCTGGGCGGCGCCGCCAACGCGGGACACCGACACACCAACGTCGACGGCAGGCCGCTGGTTGGCGTTGAAGAGGTCCGACTGGAGGAAGATCTGGCCGTCAGTAATGGAGATGACGTTGGTCGGGATGTAGGCGGACACATCGTTCGCCTTGGTCTCGATCAACGGCAGGCCCGTCATGGAGCCGGCACCGAGCTCGTCGGAGAGCTTCGCGCAACGCTCCAGCAGGCGGGAGTGCAGGTAGAAGACGTCGCCCGGGTAGGCTTCGCGTCCCGGCGGCCGGCGCAGCAGAAGTGACACTGCACGGTAGGCCTCGGCCTGCTTGGACAGGTCATCGAACACAATGAGGACGTGCTTGCCGCCGTACATCCAGTGCTGGCCGATGGCTGAACCGGCATACGGTGCCAGGTATTTGAAGCCTGCAGGGTCGGATGCGGGAGAAGCCACGATGGTGGTGTACTCCAGCGCGCCGTTGTCTTCGAGGGTCTGCCGGATGGCAGCAATCGTGGACGCCTTCTGGCCGATGGCGACGTAGATGCAGCGGACCTGCTTGGTGACATCGCCGGAAGCCCAGTTGGCCTTCTGGTTGATGATGGTGTCGATCGCGATGGCCGACTTGCCGGTCTGGCGGTCACCAATGATCAGCTGGCGCTGGCCGCGGCCGATCGGGATCATCGCGTCGATGGCCTTCAGCCCGGTCTGCATCGGCTCGTGGACGGACTTGCGCTGGGTCACGCCGGGAGCCTGGAGCTCCAGGGCACGGGTGGTCTCCGCCTTGATTTCGCCGAGGTCGTCGATGGGCATGCCCAGCGGGTCGACAACGCGGCCGAGGAAGGCGTCGCCAACGGGAACGGACAGAACCTGTCCGGTCCGGTGGACTTCCTGGCCTTCCTCGATGCCGGTGAAGTCACCGAGGATGATGACGCCGATCTCGCGCACGTCAAGGTTCTGGGCCAGGCCCAGGGTGCCGTCTTCAAAGCGAAGCAGCTCGTTCGCCATGACCGAGGGAAGGCCCTCAACACGGGCGATGCCGTCACCTGCGGTTGTTACACGGCCAACCTCTACGCGCTCTGCGTTTCCGGGTTCGTAGGACGCCGCGAACTCGTTCAACGCATTACGGACGTCGTCGGCGTTGATGGTCAATTCGGCCATCTGCAGTCCCTGCTCTCCTGTTTGTGATCACCGCACACGGTGACCGGGGTTTCTATCAGTTTGGTTGTGCTTGTCCGGCTAGCCGGCCAGCTGGCGTTGCAGCTCGCCCAGCTTGGTAACGACCGAAGCGTCAAGCACTTCGTCACCAATCTGGACGCGGATGCCGCCAATGAGTGCCGGGTCAACATTGAGGTTGACCTTCAGTTCCCGCCCGTACATGGCGTTCAGGCCAGCCTGCAGGCGGGCAAGCTGTGTCTGCGTCAAAGGACGGGTCACGCTGACCGTTGCAATCCAGCGCTGCTGCCGCTTGGCCGCCAGTTCAGCGAACCGCTGCACCAGCCGGGTCGGCTTAATGCCGCGGGGCTGGGTCACGGCCTGGGCAATGAGGACTTTCGCTTCCTCACTGGCCCCTGGCACAAGCCTCTCGGCAAGTACAACCTTCGCTGCACTGCTGGCCTGTGGTTCGGACAGAGCACGTTGTAACTCGTGGCTGGAGGCAACAGCCTGGTTGAAGGAAAACAGATCGTTTTCCAATTCTTCCAGGCCAGTGATTCCGGAGGCAGAAACGGCCGACTTGTTTTCAGCAACGGAAATGACCACCGTTGCGGCAAGAGTCTCGAGTGCATCGCCGATGTCGCGCGCCGATGCCCAACGTGAGCTGGCCAGTCCGCCCGCGATCTCAGCCGCATCAGCGGAGACTTTTCCGCCAACCAGCTGCCTGACCAACGCCGATTTCTCGTCGCCGCTGCGGGAAGGGTCAGTCAGGGCACGGCGCAAACCAGCCGAGCTGTCCACCATTTCCAGAATTCCGAAGAGTTCCTTTGCCAGCTGCAGCGACGCCGTGGGAAGCTTCGCTTCCAGGGCGGCCAGGGCTTTCGCCAGCGATTCGCTCGATACGCCTGCCATTACTTAGCCGCACCTGCGTTCTGGGACTCCAGATCTGCCAGGAAGCGGTCCACAACCCGTGCCGCCCGGGCGTCGTCGTCGAGGGCTTCGCCCACGATGCGCCCCGCCAGGGTAGTGGCCAGGGTGCCTACCTCCGCACGCAGGGACACAACGGCCGCCTGGCGCTCGGATTCGATCTGTGCGTGGGCCTGCGCGGTGATGCGGGCAGACTCTGCTGCCGCCTTCTCCTTAAGATCCGCGAGGATCTGGGCACCTTCGGCGCGGGCTTCCTCACGGATGCGGTTTGCTTCGGTGCGGGCGTCGGTCAGCTGCTGCTTGTACTCTTCGAGTGCAGCAGACGCCTCAGCCTGGGCCTTTTCAGCCTTGGCGATGCCGCCTTCAATGGCCTCGGCACGCTCGGCGAAGGTCTTCTCGAACATCGGGACAACGTACTTGACCACGATGAAAAAGAGGATGGCAAAGCCAACGAAGACAACCAGCATTTCCCAGCCATTGGGAACAAGGGGGTTGACGTCGCCCTCAGCGGCGGCTGAGATGATCAGCTGATGCATATTTCACCCGTCCTTTATCTACTCGGTTCTGAATGTTCGCTGAAGTTCTAAGGGTTTACTTGAGAACGAAAGCGAAGACCAGGCCCAGGATGGCGAGTGCTTCGGTCAGCGCCAGGCCAAGGAATGCGATGGGCTGCAGGACGCGCTGGGCTTCCGGCTGGCGTGCAACGCCGTTGATGTAGGCAGCGAACACGAGACCCACACCGATACCACCGCCGATAGCCGAGAGGCCATAGCCGATGAGGTTGAGGGAGCCGTTGATGGAGCCTTCCATTTTTTTTCCTTTCAAGATGCCGCTTGTGCGGCAGGTTGTTTGGGTTGCTTCATCCCCGCGAGGGGAATTCTGTGGTGTGCCGTCAGGGCGTTGGCGCCCCGGAGGCGTGCCTAGTGGGCGTCGGCGTGGAGTGCGCCTTCGATGTAGATCGCGGTCAGCAGCGTGAAGACGTACGCCTGCAGAACCATGATCAAGGCTTCAAGCATGTACATTGCGATGGCGCCCGCCAGGACCAGGACCGACGTTCCTTTCAGCAGGAAGTTCTCCTGCATGATCAGGTATTCGATTCCGGAGCCGGCGATCATCACGATGAGGTGGCCGGCGAGCATGGTCGCGAACAGACGGAGGCTGTGCGTGACGGGCCGGACCGCAAAGTTGGAAATGATCTCGATCGGGATGACGATCGGCAGGATGTACCACGGAACACCGGAGGGGACGGTGGCCAGCTTGAAGTAGCGAAGGCCGTTCTTCTTGACGCCGATGGAGATCCACGTAATGTAGACCAGCCCAGCCAGAACGTAGGCTCCACCCACGTGCGAGAACGTGGGGAGCTGGAACACCGGGATGGCGCCGTAGATGTTGTTGACAAGGATGAAGAAGAACAGGCTGAACAGCAGCGGGACGTACTTCATGAAGTCCCTGCCGCCGATGATGTCCTTGGCGATTCCGTTGCGGACGAAGCCGTAGGCGGCCTCGCCGGCGAACTGGAGCTTGCCGGGTACCAACTGCTGCTTCCGTGCGGCCAGCACGAAGAAGACCGCGATAAAGACGACAGAGAGGAGGACCAGCAGCATCTGCTTGGAAAATCCTTCTGCGGCACCCCACGGCAGGATTGCCGGCAAATGCATTTCGTTAATACCAGGAGGAGTAAACTCTCCTGAATCTTGGGCCGGGAGCGCAAGCGCGATCAACGCGTTTCCTCTCTGCAGTGTCCATCATTGGGCGTTGGGCGGGGTCCGGCAGCCTGACAGCCTGCTATTCCCCCTGTGAAATTATTTGGCATTAGTGTTGCCGTCCTGGGACGGCCCGCTGGCAGCATGGCGATCACCAGCGTTTGTGCGAGAACTGGTAAGGCCATGCATATGGGAAAGGTAAAAACCTCCGACGGCTCCAAGCAGAGCGCCTGCGAGCACGATCCAGCGCGTTCCCCACACGTAATCCAGTCCCCACCCTATCAAACTCCAGACGATGATTCCGCCAATGATGTAGCTGAACACAGCCATTCCAGCGTTGTAACCGCCGTCCGTCGAAGCCTCGGAATCAACGGGCGCGGGGCCGCTCGATCGGCGCTTGGCGTTTGCGGCAGCGTCGGATTTCTTCTGGTTACGCATCGGTGGTTCCCTTCTCTTCTGGATCGTTATAGATCTGGAGGCGGGCTTTGCCGAAGCCGTGGATCTCGGCGGCCTGCCAAAGCACGACGGCGACCACGGCACCGATGACGAACCAGCGGCCGTGAAGCCACGCCGGAGCCCCGACAATGAACAGGACGACCGCGAAGCCAACCACTTTGATGAAGTAGGTGGCCACGAACACGCCAATCGCGCCGGACGGATTGCGGCGTCCCACGAAGTGGCCAATCAGCAGGCTGATTCCGAAGAACAGCATCACCAGCAGGCCGCCGAGGAAACTGGACACTGCCCCGCTTGCTCCGTTGAGGAGGGCGGCAGGAACAGCGCACAGCGCAAGCCCGGCCGTGGCGGCAATCGAACTGCGCTTGAGCAGGTTCAGCCAGAGGGAGCGGGTGGGACCCGAAGAGCCAACGTGTCCGTTGCCGGACGCAGGTCCGGACGCGGCGTTGGAGGTCATTCGATCCCAATCGTCGGCGCCCCATGGCTGAACGCCAGGAGGCAAAGGGTGGAGGAACAGCTTGGGCTGCCCCTAAATTCTACACGAGATAGAACATGGCTAGGTCACCGGCAGCCGTGTGACTTTGGACCTGCGCCGCCGCCGCCCGATCAGGTCCGGGCTGGCCAGGTACAGGGCGAGAACCAGGACGGTGCCGGCTACGCACAGGGCCACTACTGGCAACGACGCGGTCGCGGCGACGAAGCCGAGGATGATGACGGCGACCGTGCAAGCAGTGACGGCAGCGGCCGACTGCAGGTGCGAGAAGCCAACGTCCGTGAGCCGCTGATAGACGTGCTCGCGGTGGGATGCGTACCAGCGTTCGCCCGCCTTGATCCGGCGAAGCAGTGTGTAACCGGTGTCCGCTGCATACACCAGGATGGGCGAGAGGACATACTCCACGTAGACACCGCCGAGGAACCCCGCCACCGCAAGGGCGGCCACCGATGCCCCCAGCATGTAGCTGCCGACGTCGCCCAGGAAGACCGAGCCCCGGCCCAGGTTCCATGGCAGGAACCCGAGGAAGGACATTGCAAGCACGGCCCCGCCGGCCGTGAGCCACGGTTGTTCCGTCAGCGTGCCGGCCAGCGCGTAGGCCCCGCCGGCGGTCACCCCGTGGAGGCCTGAGATGCCGTTGACGCCGTCCATGAAGTTGGCAATGTTGACGTACGCGGCGATCGCCAGCGCGGCGAGCGGCAGCCACCAGAAGGACTGGCCCGTCAGCACGATCAGGACCACGGAGCCGGCGGCGCCGATACCGAGCTGGGCAGCTGCTCGTCCGCGGATGGACAGGCCGCGCAGGTCCTCGATCCAGCCGACGACGGCGCAGGCCAGGATGATTGCCAGGACGACCCCGGACACGGACCGGTCAACGGTGACGACGCCCAGCAGCACAGCCGCCGCGTACCCGATCACGGTGGCGAGGGCGGCAGCGACCCCCATGCCACGGATGGTGGCTTTGACGTGCGATGAACGGGCGGACGGAACGTCCACCACCCCCATCCGCACCAGCCACGGCTTCACCGCGAACGGGAGAAGGAGGCTCGCCAGCAGGGTTGCCACTGCCACCAATAGCAGCGGCGTCATGACGCAACCCTGATGGCGCCCGCGTCGTCGGCCTCGTCGTCGGGAATGTCACTGATGCTGACGCCCTGTTCCGCTTCACAGCGGGCCAGCCAGACATTGAGGTCGAGCTTGTCCGGATCCTGCTCGGTTGCGCGGGTGTGTGAAATTTTGGGGTGCAGCGGGCGTTGGTCCAGTTCGCCGGTGCCCACCAGTTCCTCATGCAGCTTCTCCCCCGGCCGCAGTCCGGTGTAGATGATCTCCACGTCCTTGCCGGACATGGCGATCATGCGTTGTGCCACGTCGAGGATCCTGACCGGTTCGCCCATGTCCAGGATCAGGACATCGCCGCCGGCACCGATCGCACCGGCTTGGATGACCAGCTGGCAGGCCTCGGGAATGGTCATGAAGAACCGCGTCACATCGGGGTCGGTGACGGTGACGGGACCGCCGACGCGGATCTGTTCGGTGAAGAGCGGCAGCATGGAGCCGCGGCTGCCCATGACGTTTCCGAAGCGGACGGAGACGAACTTCCGCTGCGTCTGCCCGGCCATCCAGGCGGTCAGCTTTTCGGCAACCCGCTTGGAGTGGCCAAGGGCGGTAGTGGGGTTGGCGGCTTTGTCGGTGGAAATGTTGACGAAGTGCGAGACGCCTGACCGGCGGGCAGCGCGCAGCACGTTCAGCGTGCCGCACACGTTCGTCTTCCAGGCCTCGACGGGGTACTGCTGGAGCAACGGCGCATGCTTGAGTGCTGCCGCGTGGAACACCACTTCCGGCCGCCGGTCGGCAAAGATCTCCTGGAGGGCATCGCCGTCGCGAATGTTGGCCAGCACGGTGTCGCGGCCGGCCAGCAGGCCGCGGCCGGTGATGGAGATCTGGGTCTGCTGCAGCCCTGTTTCGTCGTGGTCCAGCATGATCAGTTCCGCGGGATCGAACTGTACGATCTGACGGCAGAGTTCGGAGCCGATGGATCCGCCGGCGCCGGTCACCAGCACCCGCTTGCCGGTAATGTAACCGGCAATCTCGTCAACCTTGATGTCCACCGGCCGCCGGCCGATCAGGTCTTCAACCGCCACATCGCGGAAATCCGAGAACCCTGCGGGTGCGCCGCTGCCGAGCATGTCCCGCAGCGGTGGCAGGACCAGGACGCGGACGTTGAGTCCGGCCACGGCGTCGGAGATGCGGCGCACCAGGCCGGCCTCGACGTTGGCGAAGGCCACCACCAGGACGGTCGCCCGGGTTCGCCGGATGATGGCGGGCAGGTCATCTCCGCGGCCCTGCACCTGGACACCGGAGAGGCGCAGGTGCTTTTTGGCGGGGTCGTCATCCACCAGGCCCACGGGGAAGTAGGGCGAGTCCGGATCCTGCAGCATCCGGGTCACCAGGGAGTTGCCCAGGAAACCCGCGCCGTAGACCAGGGTGTTTTGCGCCCCGTCCCCGGGCCGGGTCTTGCTTTCGGCGTAGAGCCGCTTGGCGTAACGGGCGGCGCCCATGAACAGGCAGGCGAACGGGAACGCGATCAGTCCGACGCTGCGGCCGATGTTGATGGCCTCGTAGAGCACCAGCAGGCTGGCCGTGATGGAGGCGGCCACGATAACCGTGACGAACACCAGTGCCCTGGCTTCCTGGAAGCTGCCGAATGGATAGCGGCCCCGGTACAAGGCGAGCGAGTAGCCTGCCAGCATCTGGATGACGACGGCGATGGCGGCGATGGCGAAGGCACCGGCGAATTGCTCCACCCGGATGCCCATCTCGTAGCGCAGCAGCAGCGCCAGGACGATGGCCACGACCCACGACATGGAGTCGAGGAAGATCTGGATCCAGATCCAGAGGGCGGGCTTCTCGTCCCGTACTGCGGCAGGTGCGCGCGTTTCAGATTTTGTACTCAACAGAAGATGCAACCGACTTCCACTACCACGGCGGCCAGCGCCTTTTTCAAAATGCCCCGCCGCAAAAACCGTCGGACGGCGCCGGGACCTAGAACGATACTAATCTCTTCGGCTTCCACTTCCCGGATGCGCGGGCACCGGAGGCATGGGTTTCCACCCGGTGTCCGCGAGGATCGTGCGTGATTCGCGCCATCCGCGCCACAGCGCGCCGGCTCCCTTGAGGGTGCGTTCCACCAGGACCAGCCGGGCCATTTCCTTGAGGAAGGTCAGCGCGGTCCCGGCCGCGAAGCCTGCCCGGTTGTACTTGCCGTACGCCTTCAGGTACTGCGCAACGTGTCCGCGGTTGCGCATCACGTAGCGGCGGCTGAGGTCGGAGGAATCATTGAGGTGGCGCAGTCCCAGGTCCACCTGCCGCTGGGCACGGACCTTCTTGATGACGAAGGCGTTCACGTACACCACCGGGGTCCGCTGTGCGGCGAGCCAGCCGTAGATGAGGTCGTCCCAGGTGATGAAAAAGCGCGGGTCCGGCAGTCCGATGTCCCGGGCCACCGAGGCCGTGACCAGCATGCCCTCGAAATTTCCCACGTTGGTGCCGAACACGTCCGCATGCTTGAACACGTCCCGCGACACCGGCAGGAAGATGCCCAGCGATTCCACGAAATGGTGCTGCCAAAAGAAGGGCTTGCCGTTGGCGTCGTACCGGCGTCCGATCATGCAGGAGTAGTCGGCGGCGAATTTGTCCAGGGCGTCCACGGCGCCGGGGAGGACCTCGACGTCGTCGTCCATCAGCCACAGCCACTCGGCACCCGCCTCCAGCGCCAGTTCGACGCCGCGGGAAAATCCGCCGGCGCCACCCACGTTCCGGTCCAGCCTCTCGTACCGGATGGGAGGTCCGCCGGCGGACATTGCCTGCGCCACGACGTCGGCGGTGTGGTCCGTGCTGGCGTTGTCCACCACCAGGACCTGCGCGGGAGCGCTGCCCGGCCCGGTGAAAGAGTGAAGCAGGTTGCGCAGGAAGTCGGCCCGGTTATACGTGACGACGACGGCGTACAGGTTGTCCACGAGCGGCCTAGTTCCTGGCGGACATCAGTTCCGCGGGCGAGCCGAAGCCCTTACCGCGGAAGCCGGTGGAGTAGGCGCCGAACCAGTGCGCCAAGCCCTTGAAGTCGCCGGACTTCAGGAAGTAGTACGGGAAACCGACGATGTCGGCGCTGAACCAGCGCAGGTTGCGGTATTTCCGCGTCAGGTAGCCGCGGTTGCGGAAGTAGCAGTAGCGCTTGAACTCACCCTCCGGAATAACGGGGGTGATGAAGCCGCCGAACACCGGCTTCATCTCGGTCCACGTGGCGGGGTGCTGCACGGCGACGGTGGCCAGCGTGCCGTATTTCAGGCCTGCCTTCTTCACCCGGGAGAGGAAATCCACCTCATCCCCGCGGATAAAGAACTTCACGTCGGGTATGCCGATCTTGTAGAACACCTCGGTCCGGATCAGCGCACCGTTGAAGAAGTGCACCATGTCCGGGAGGTAGCCCATGGGCTCCAGCCGGGACCTGTCGTTGGTCAGCAGGCCGTTGATGCGGAAATTGAAGGAGAGCCGGTTGGGATCCGCGGTGGCGGCAACCAGGGGGCTGATGATGTCCAGCTGGTGCTCATCGGCCGTGCGGAGCAGTTCGGCCAGGCAGCTGGCGTCCTCCGGATGGCCGTCGTCGTCCATCATCCAGATCCACTCCGCACCGCTGGCCATGGCGGCCAGGATGGCGTAGGCGAATCCCCCGGCACCGCCGAGGTTTGCCTCGGAGCGCAGGTAGTTGATGTTGTCCGCTCCCCCGGCGTTGACGACGTCGGTGGCGGGGACGGTGCCGGAGTCCACCAGGGCGATGGAATGGATGGGAGCGGTTTGGGCGGCCAGGCCTTTCAGGAGCAGGGCCAGCTCCTCGTGGCGGTCGAAGGTGACGGCTGCTACGGCGACTTTGGGCTGCATGTCAGTTTTCCGGAACGGTGTCGGGGTTGCCCGCAACGCCGGCGTCCGGTTCACTGGCTGTTTCGGTTTCCGGTTCTTCCGCTGCCATGGGGATTTCGCCGAGCCCCAGGACGCCGGGGACGTGCTCGCGCAGGCGGTCCAGGCTGACGGCCCCGTTACGGACTACCCGGAGGATGGGGCCGGTGGCGTCCACGATGGTTGACGATACGCCGGCTTCACCGTCCAGCGGACGCGGGCCGCCTTCCAGGTACACCTCGACGGAGTCTGCCAACTGTTCGCGCGCCGCTGCGGCGGTCTGCGCCGGTGCCTGGCCGGTTCGGTTGGCAGAGGAGACGGCGAGCGGGCCGGTCAGCGTCAGCAGTTCCAGGGCCACCTCGTCGGCGGGCATCCGCAGCGCCACGGTGCCCTTGGTTTCGCCGAGGTCCCAGTCGAGCGAGGGCTGGGCGTGCAGGATCAGGGTGAGTCCGCCGGGCCAGAAAGCCTCGGCGAGTTTGCGCGCGTCAGCTGATACTTCGGTGGCCAGGCCGTCCAGTGCGTTGATGCGTGGAATCAGGACGGGAGGCGGCATGGTCCGGCTGCGGCCTTTTGACACCAGCAGCATGGTGACGGCCTGCGGCGAGAATGCGTCTGCGCCGATCCCGTACACCGTGTCCGTGGGAAGAACCACGCACTTCTTTTCGCTGATGGCACGCTGGGCGTGTTCCAGGCCCTGTGCCCGCTCGTCGTCGATGGTGCAGTTGTAGGTTGTGGTCACTGGCCCATTCTTTCATTCCGTGTGGTCTGGTCCGCGAGCACGGCGCTGGTGGCGCGCTCCTTGCCGTTGAGGTCCAGGTGCGTTCTGATGCTTGTCCAGGCGCCGGTGCGGTCGAGCATGGCGGCAATCCAGGCGGCCTGGACTTCGGCGTGTTCCATGACGAAGTAGCCCCCGGGACGCAGGAGCCGGGCAGCCGAGGCCGCTGCCGCCGTCGGAAGTTCCATGCCGTCCGCTCCCCCGCCGTACAACGCCTCCGGCGGGTCATGCAGGGCGACTTCGGGTTCATTGGGGATGGCGGCAGCCGGGATGTAGGGCGGGTTGGAGATGACGACGTCGACTGTTCCGTTGAGTTCCGGCAGCGCGTTGCGCAGGTCCCCCAGGACGAGGTTGACGTCGAGGGGCGCCAGGTTTTTCGCCGCCCAGGCGTGCGCGAACGGGCTGAACTCAACAGCGTGCACCTCGGCCGCGGGCACTTCGTGCGCGATTGAGCCGGCGATCGCGCCCGAGCCCGTGCCCAGGTCCACGATCCGGGGTGCCTGCATGCCCTTGACGTGGTCAATGACCAGCTGGACCACGGATTCGGTTTCCGGACGCGGGATGAACACGCCGGGACCGACCGCCAGTTCAAGGTAGCGGAAGTGCGCCACCCCGGTGATGTGCTGCAGCGGTGTGCGGCGGACCCGTTCGGCCACCAGCTCGGCGTAGCCCTCGGGTGCAGGCGTGTCGCCGAGCATGAGGGCGCGCAGGCGTCCCAGCCCGACGTTGAGGAGGTGGTCCGCCAGCAGCTCTGCGTCGGCCCGGGGACTGGGGACGCCGGCCTCGGCCAGGCGTTCGGCTGCCTCGCGGACCGCCGCGGCCAGGGACTGGGCAGGCACCGCCTGGGTGGGCTCAATCATGGGTTGGGGCTTCCGGTCAGTCGCCGATGGCGTCCAGCCGCGCCTGTTCGTCCATCTCGATAGCGGACTGGATGACGGGTTCGAGATCGCCGTTCATCACCTGGTCCAGGTTGTAGGCCTTGTAGCCGGTGCGGTGGTCCGCGATCCGGTTTTCGGGGTAGTTGTAGGTGCGGATGCGCTCGGAGCGGTCCATGGTGCGGATCTGCGACTTGCGCTGGGCCGAGTTCTCGGCATCGATCTGCTCCTGCTGGTGGGCCAGGATGCGGGCGCGGAGAACGCGCATGCCGGCTTCGCGGTTCTGCAGCTGGGATTTCTCGTTCTGCATGGCCACTACGATGCCCGTGGGAAGGTGCGTGATGCGGACCGCCGAGTCCGTGGTGTTGACGGACTGGCCGCCGGGACCGGAGGAACGGTAGACGTCGATTTTGAGGTCGTTCTGGTTGATTTCGAGCTCTTCGGGCTCATCGACCTCGGGCAGTACCAGCACACCGGCAGCAGAGGTGTGGATCCGGCCCTGCGATTCGGTCACGGGCACGCGCTGCACGCGGTGCACGCCGCCTTCGAACTTGAGCCGGGCGTACACACCCTCTGCGGGGTCGTTGGAGTTGCCCTTGACGGCCACCTGGACGTCCTTGTACCCGCCAAGGTCGGATTCGGTGGCGGAAATGATTTCGGTTTTCCAGCCGCGGGACTCCGCGTACCGGGTATACATGCGCAGCAGGTCGCCGGCGAACAGGGCAGCCTCGTCGCCGCCTTCACCACCTTTGACTTCAAGGATCACGTTGCGGGCGTCGTCGGGATCGCGCGGAATGAGCAGGCGCCGCAGCTTGGCGGCAGCAGTTTCCAGCGAGGCTTCCAGTTCAGGCACCTCGGCAGCGAACTCGGGATCCTCGGCAGCCATTTCCTTGGCCGCGGCAAGATCGTCCCGGATCCCCTCCCACCGGTGGTATGCCTCGACAATGCCATTAAGCTGAGCCGACCGCCGCCCCAGCTTCCGGGCAAGCCGCTGGTCAGCATAAACAGCAGGATCCCCCAGCTGCGCCTGGATAGCGTCATGCTCATCAAGCAGGCCCTGTACGGACTCAAACATTTTTCAAAACCTCTTTCGACTTGTACAAGTCTAGTAACCCGGGTGCGAAGGTAGACAAACCGGAAGGTGACCGTGCTGGGAGGCGTTCGGTTTTGCCGCCCCGGGAGTGGCATCGGGCCTGCCGGAGCTGGGAGGCTGACGATCGAAGATCGAAAGCCTCCCAGCGTAGGGGCGGGGGCGGCAAAACCGAACGACGAAGGCGGGGCCGGACAACCCGCGCGGCGAACCACGCGAGGCATCCACACCCCGCCCGTAACTCAGCTATTTGTCGTTATCCGACTTCGCACCAAGCGTCGTCTTCTGGACCTGCATGAGGAACTCAACGTTGCTCTGGGTTTCCCGGATCTTGTTGGTGAGCAGTTCAAGGCTCTGCTGGGTCTCGAGTCCGGAGAGGACGCGGCGCAGCTTCCACATGATCTTGACTTCCTCAGGCGAGAGCAGGTTCTCCTCGCGCCGGGTGCCGGAGGCGTTCACATCCACGGCGGGGAAGATGCGCTTGTCAGCCAGCTGGCGGGACAGGCGCAGTTCCATGTTGCCGGTGCCCTTGAACTCTTCGAAGATGACCTCGTCCATCTTGGAGCCGGTCTCGACGAGCGCGGTGGCCAGGATGGTGAGCGAGCCGCCGTTTTCGATGTTGCGGGCTGCACCGAAGAAGCGCTTGGGCGGGTAGAGGGCGGCGGAGTCGACACCACCGGACAGGATGCGGCCGGAGGCCGGTGCTGCCAGGTTGTAGGCGCGGCCCAGGCGGGTCATGGAGTCCAGGAGGACCACCACGTCCATGCCCATTTCCACGAGGCGCTTGGCGCGTTCGATGGAGAGTTCGGCCACGGTGGTGTGGTCGTCTGCGGGACGGTCGAAGGTGGAGGCAATGACCTCGCCCTTGACGGTGCGCTGCATGTCCGTTACTTCTTCAGGACGTTCGTCAACGAGCACCATCATGAGGTGGACCTCAGGGTTGTTGGTGGTGATGGCGTTGGCGATGGACTGCAGGATGAGCGTCTTGCCGGCCTTGGGCGGGGAGACGATCAGGCCGCGCTGGCCCTTGCCGATCGGGGCCACGAGGTCGATGACGCGGGGACCGATCTTCTTGGGGTCGGTCTCGAGGCGCAGGCGCTCCGACGGGTAGAGCGGCACGAGCTTGGCAAACTCGACGCGGTCCTTGAGTTCTTCGGCGGTCTTGCCGTTGACGGAGGTGACGCGGACCAGGGCGTTGAACTTCTGGCGGGTGGACTGCTGGTTGCGGTCTTCGCCGTCGCGCGGGGCGCGGATTGCGCCGACGACGGCGTCACCCTTGCGCAGGTTGTACTTCTTGACCTGGGCGAGCGAGACGTAGACGTCGTTGGGGCCGGGCAGGTAGCCGGAGGTGCGGATGAACGCGTAGTTCTCCAGTACGTCCAGGATGCCGGCGACCGGGAGCAGCACGTCGTCTTCGGTGACCTCGACGTCGTCGACGTCCGGGCCCTGGTTGCGGCCGCGGCGGCGGTCGTTGCGGTCGCGGAAACGGTCGTTGCGGGAATTGTCGCGCTCCTGGCCGCCGGAGCGGTCGTTGCGGTCATTCCGGTCGCGGCGGTTCCGGCGGTTCCGGCGGCTGCCGCCGTCGGCGTCGTCGTTTTCGCGGTTGTCCCGGCCGCCGTCGCGCTGGCCGTCACGCTGCCCGGCGTCGCGGCTGCCGGCGTTGTCCCGGCCGCCGTCGGAATCGCGGGCAGTGTTCTCACGGCCGCCGCGGGTGCGGCCGCCGTCACGGCGCTCGGTGCGCTGGCCGGCGTCGCCGGCTTCGGTTGCCGGAGCTTCGGTGCGCTGCTCGCCTGCACGCTGTTCCGTGGCCGGCTGCTCCGCCGGGGTTTCCACCGGGGCTTCCTGCACGGACGCCGCAGCGGCCTCACTGCGGCGTCGGTTGCGGGTGCGCGGCTGGCGGCGCTCAGCGGCGCCGTCCGCGGCTTCGGTGGTTTCGGTGGTTTCGGCGGGAACGGCCGACGGCGCCTCGGCGGCAGGCGCAGCAGCGGTTTCGGCAACGGGAGCCGCGGCAACCACGCCGTCACTGACAGCGCGGCGGCTGCGGCCACGGCCACGGGCCCGGGTGCCTTCTGCGGCGGGGGCTTCTGCGGCGGGAGCTTCCGGAGCGGACGCCGGGGCAGCTGCGGTGGCCGGGGCCACGGTGCTCTCGGGGGCCTTTACGGCTGCCTTGGCCGGAGCCTTGGCGGTGAGGGTTCCGGCACGGTGGGCGGAAATGGCCGAGACCAGGTCCCCCTTCCGCATGCGGGAGCCGCCGGAGATACCGAGCTGGCTGGCGAGGGCCTGCAGCTGGGCGAGCTTCAGGCCGGCAAGGCCACTGCTCTTGGCGGGTGCTGCCGATGATTCGGCAGCAGAAGTTGTGTGTTCCACAGCTGGTGACAGCTCAGTGGTTTCGGTCACGAAGGATCCTTCCCCCTCGACGGCGTCCAGACGAGGAGCTGGACGCGATGATTTGATCTGGGCTGCAGTTCAGATCTGCAGCCGGGATTTTTCGGCCTTGCCGGTTGGATTTCGGCCAGCAGGGCCGGATACTGATTCACCTTGCGCTGCACTCTGTGGAGCAACGCCGGGCTGACGGTTCAGGGGCAGTTGGATGCTGCAATTTCCTGCGACAGACCAAGCAGGCGGCACCGGAATACATTCACAGTCGGAAGATCAAAACAGCAACTGAATGCACGAGCAGATCAGATAGGCGGAATTACCGCCGGTGCAAGTCCACCTTAGCACCTTCAACGTCCACTGCGAGCTTCAGCACGCGCCAGCCAACCTCCGGCGTGTTGCTTGCCGTGAAGGACTCGATGAAGGCAAGGGCACCGGCGGCCTGGGCCTCGCCGTTCGCCAGCACCAGGACGGTGGGGCCGGCACCGGAGACCACTGCGGCGTAGCCCGCTTTGCGCAGCGCGCCAATCAGCGCAGCACTGGGCCGCATGGCCTCTGCGCGGTAGCTCTGGTGCAGGTAGTCCTCGGTGCCCGGCAACAGGAATTCAGGTTTTTGGGTGAGCGCATGGATCAACAGCGCTGCCCGGCCGGAATTCATCGCGGCAGCGTGGTGTCCCACCGACGCCGGGAGCAGGGCCCGGGCCGCTTCCGTGGCCAGTTCGAAGTCCGGCACCGCCACGATGGGAATAACATCGCCGGCCACTGTGGCACTGGTGCTGCTGTACTGCTCACTGTCCTGCCATGACAGCGCCAGTCCGCCGAATATGGCGGGTGCGACGTTGTCCGGGTGGCCTTCCAGTTCGCTGGTGAGCTGGAGGATCCAGTCCTTTCCGCGCCGGCTGCCGGCAGGAACCATGGCGTTGGCGGCAGAGACGGCGGCCACCACGGCAGACGCGGAGGAACCGAGCCCGCGCCCGTGCGGGTTCACGTTCTCGGCAGTCACCTTCAGGCCGCCGTGGCGGTACCCCAGCCGCTCGAACGCTGCGTCCATGGCGCGGATGACCAGGTGGCTGGCATCCCGGGGCAGCGTTTCGGCACCCTCGCCGCGGAGCTCGAACAGGAGTTCGTCCGTGTCCAGGCTTTCCACGGTGAGGGTGTCGTGCAGGGCCAGGGCAAGCCCCAGGCTGTCGTAGCCGGGGCCAAGGTTGGCCGACGTCGCGGGGACGCGGACGGTGACGCGCTGGCCCGGCTCGATGAGGTGCAGCCCGACGGCGGCCTGCGAGGTGGTGTCCAAGGCTACTTTTCTTCCAGTCCCAGCTCAGCGGCTACGGTGACGACGTCGTTGGGCACCTTGACCGGCTGCACGTCGCTGCCGTTCTCGGTGCGCAGGGCCCACTGCGGGTCCTTGAGCCCGTGCCCGGTGACGGTGATGACGATGGTTTTTCCACTGGGGACTTCACCTGCGGCGTGCTTCTTGAGCAGGCCTGCCACGCCGGCTGCGGAGCCGGGCTCCACGAAGACGCCTTCCTTTGCCGACAGCCAGCGGTGCGCGTGCAGGATTTCCTCGTCCGTGACGGCGTCGATGAGTCCGCCGGACTCGTCACGTGCTCCCACTGCCCCGTCCCAGGACGCGGGGTTTCCAATGCGGATGGCCGTGGCGATGGTGTCCGGCTCCGTGATGGGGTGGCCGGCCACGAACGGGGCGGCACCGGCTGCCTGGAAACCCCACATGACGGGCGTCTTGGTGGAGACGGCGGGAAGGGTGCCGGCCGTGTCGGACTCGAAGGGAGCCGAGTACTCCTTGTAGCCCTTCCAGTAGGCCGTGATGTTGCCGGCGTTGCCGACCGGCAGCACGTGGATGTCCGGGGCGTCGCCCAGGGCATCGACCACTTCGAACGCTCCGGTCTTCTGGCCCTGGATGCGGGCCGGGTTGACGGAGTTGACCAGGAAGACGGGGTAGGACTCCCCCAGCTTGCGGGCGATGTCCAGGCAGTTGTCGAAGTTGCCGTCTACCTGCAGCAAGGTGGCCCCGTGCGCGATGGCCTGGCTGAGCTTGCCCATCGAAATCTTGCCTTCGGGCACCAGGACGGCGCACTTCAGGCCGGCGGCGGTGGCGTAGGCGGCAGCGGAGGCGGAGGTGTTGCCGGTGGAGGCGCACACCACGGCCTTGGCACCGGAGGCCACCGCAGCCGTCATGGCCATGGTCATGCCGCGATCCTTGAAGGATCCGGTGGGGTTCATCCCCTCCACCTTCAGGTAGACCTGGGAACCGGTGAGTTCGGAGAGCTTCTGCGCGTGCACCAGCGGGGTGCCGCCCTCGCCCAGGGTGATGACCCTGGTGGACTCCGTCACGGGCAGACGGTCAGCGTATTCGCGGATAACGCCGCGCCATTGGTGAGCCACTTAGACTCCTTCTACCCGCAGAACGGATGTAACTGAATTGATGACGTCCAGGCCCTTCACGGCCTCGACGGTGGCTGCGAGGGCAGCCTCTGACGCGCGGTGGGTGACAATCCGCAGCTCGGCCGACTCCACGTTGGATTCGGCATCGCGGTGGATGGTTTGCCGCATGATTTCGATGGACACACCCTGCTCGGCAAAGAGCTGGGCGATCCGTGCCAGGACGCCAGGCTGGTCAGCGACGTCCAGGCCGATGTAGTAGCTGGTGGTTGCCGCCTCGATGGGCAGCGCCGGGACATGGCCGGTAGTGGTCTCGGTGCGCTGCGGTCCGCCCAGGACCAGGCGGCGTGCCGCGGAAACGAGGTCACCCATCACGGCGGACGCGGTGGGCGTGCCGCCGGCGCCCTGGCCGTAGAACATCAGCTCACCGGCGTTTTCAGCCTCGATGAAGACGGCGTTGAAAGCGCCGCGGACGGCGGCCAGCGGGTGTTCCCGCGGCAGGAGGGTGGGGTGGACGCGGACGGACACGCCTTCCTTGCCGTCGGCACCGGACAGTTTCTCCGCGATGGCCAGCAGCTTGATGACAAAGCCGGCGTCCTTTGCCGCGGCGATGTCCGAGGCAGTGACGGACGAAATGCCCTCGCAGTGGACGTTCTCCAGCGCGAACCGGGTGTGGAATGACAATGACGCCAGGATGGCGGCCTTCGCCGCGGCGTCGTGCCCTTCGACGTCGGCCGTGGGGTCCGCTTCGGCGTAGCCGAGCCGCTGGGCTTCGGCGAGGGCGTCCGCGAACTGGGCGCCGGTGCTGTCCATCTGGTCAAGGATGAAGTTCGTGGTGCCGTTGACGATGCCCAGCACCCGGGTGATCCGGTCGCCGGAGAGGCTGTCGCGGATGGGGCGGAGGATGGGGATGGCTCCGGCGACGGCGGCCTCGTAGGAGAGCTGCACGCCGGCTTTGTCCGCCTCTTCGTAGAGAGTGGGGCCGTCCTGCGCCAGCAGTGCCTTGTTGCCGGTCACCACGCAGGCGCCGTTGCGGAGTGCGGAGAGGATCAGCGTGCGCGCCGGTTCGATGCCGCCCATCAGTTCAATGACCAGGTCCGCGTCCTTGACCAGGGTCTCGGCGTCGGTGGTGAAGAGTTCCTGCGGCAGTTCAACGTCACGGTGGGCACTGACGTTGCGCACGGCGATGCCGCTGAGCTGAAGTCGTGCCCCGGCACGGGCGGCAAGGGCATCGGCGTCCTCAAGCAGGATCCGCGCAACCTGGGCCCCTACGTTGCCACAGCCCAGCAGGGCCACTTTCAGGGTTCGCATTTCCGTCATTCAGGCTCCCATGTCGCGGTTCAAAAGATCTTCTTCGGTTTCCCCGCGGACAATCAGCCGGGCAGATCCGTCGCGCACCGCGACAACGCCCGGCCGGGCCAGATAGTTGTAGTTGCTCGAGAGGGCCCAGCAATAGGCGCCGGTCCCCGGTACGGCAAGCAGATCACCGGCTGCCACGTCCCCGGGCAGATATACATCTCTAACAACTATGTCGCCGCTCTCGCAATGTTTGCCCACCACGCGGGACAGCTGCGGGGCCGCGCCGGAGGTGCGGGAGGCCAGGACAGCCGAATAATCCGCGTCGTACAGCACCGGGCGGGCGTTATCGCTCATGCCACCGTCCACCGAAACATACCGGCGCGGATACGTAACGTTGTCGCCGGCGTCACCGCCGGACCCGGCAGGCGCGTCCACGCGAACGGTCTTGAGCGTGCCCACCTCGTACAGGGTGAAGGTGGTGCTGCCCACGATGGCGCGGCCGGGTTCGATCGAGATGCGCGGCGCGTCGATGCCCAGCTCGGCGCAGGTGGAACGCACGACGGCGGCCATCGCCGTCGCGATCTCCGCTGCGGGGCGGGGGGTGTCCACCGGCGTGTAGGCGATCCCGTAGCCGCCGCCGAGGTCAAGCTCCGGCATGGTGATGGAGTATTTTTCCTGCATGGCTGCCAGGAAACGCAGCAGTTTCTCGGCGGCCAGCGCGAAGCCGTCGGGCTCGAAGATCTGCGACCCGATGTGGCAGTGCAGGCCCAGCAACTCGATGCCGGGGTGGGCTGCCGCCGCGGCCACTGCTTCTTCGGCTGCGGAGACGCCTGCTTCCGCAGTGGTGTCCGCAGCCATGGAGAGGCCGAATTTCTGGTCCTCGTGCGCGGTGGCGATGAACTCGTGCGTGTGGGCGTGTACGCCGGGGGTGAGCCGGAGCATGACTTTGGCCTGTTCACCGCGGGCTTGCGCGAGGGCCCCGACGCGGACCAGCTCATCCAGGCTGTCCACCACGATGCGGCCGAGGCCCATGTCCAGCGCCCGGTGGATCTCGGCATCGGATTTGTTGTTGCCGTGCAGCGCCACCCGTTCGCCGGGAATTCCGGCGCGTGCTGCCACCGCCAGTTCACCGCCCGATGCCGTATCGAGGCGAAGCCCTTCCTCCTCCACCCACTTCACCACTGCGGTGCACAGGAAGGACTTCCCGGCGTAGTAGACGTCCACGCCGCCGCAGATATCGGCAAAGGCGGCGTCGAAGGAATCCTTGAAGGCCCGGGCGCGGGAGCGGAAGTCGGCCTCGTCCATGACGAACAGCGGCGTACCGAACTGTTCCTTCAGGGCGTGGACGTCCACTCCCCCGACGGTGAGGGCGCCGGCGCCGTTCCGGACCACGCTGCCGGCCCACATGGGCTGGTGGAGCGCGTTCAGGTCGTCAGGGACCTGCAGCCATTCGGGGGCCAGCGGGGATGCGCTGATTGAGGATACTGACACGGTGCTCACATCCGTTCCGGCGCCGAAACGCCCAGCAGGTCAAGGCCGTTGGCGAGCACCTGGCTGGTGGCGTCGTTGAGCCACAGCCGGGTGCGGTTGAGGTCGGTCACCGGTTCCTCGCCCATGGGCGCAATCCGGCACGCGTCATACCACCGGTGGTAGGCCCCTGCGATGGCTTCGAGGTGCCGTGCCACGCGGTGCGGTTCACGCAGTTCCGCCGCCTTGGCCACGATGGAGGGGTAGCTGCCCAGGTAGGAGAGCAGTTCGTTCTCCGTGGCGTGGTCCAGCAGCGAGGCCTCGAAGCTGTCCCGGCCGTCCACCTCGCGTTCGACGCCGGCGGCCACGGCGTTGCGCGCGGCACCACGGGAACGGGCATGGGCGTACTGGACGTAGAACACCGGGTTTTCGTTGCTGTGCTTCTTCAGCAGCTCCGGGTCCAGGGTCAGCGGTGAATCGGCCGGGAACCGGGCCAGCGAGTAGCGGACCGCGTCCTTGCCCAGCCATTCGATCAGGTCCTTGAGCTCGATGATGTTGCCCGCGCGCTTGGAGAGCTTGGCTCCATTGACGGAGACCAGCTGGCCGATCAAGACCTCGATGTTCACCTCGGGATCGTCGCCGGCGGCCGCGGCGATCGCCTTGAGCCGGTTGATGTAGCCGTGGTGGTCGGCACCGAGCAGGTAGATCTTCTCGGTGAAGCCGCGGTCCTTCTTGGACAGGTAGTAGGCGGCGTCGGCGGCGAAGTAGGTGGGCTCGCCGTTGGCGCGGACCATGACCCGGTCCTTGTCATCACCAAAGTCCGTGGTACGCAGCCAGACCGCACCGCCGTCGTCGAACACGTGGCCTTGTTCGCGCAGCCGCGCAACGGCACTCTCGATCGCGCCGGCGTCGTGCAGCTCCTGCTCGGAAAAGAAGACGTCGAACTCGACGCCGAAGTCCGCCAGCGTGGCCTGGATGTCCTTCATCTGGGCTTCGTAGGCCGCGGCGCGGATGACGGGCAGCGCGGCCACCTCGGTGAGCTCGCGGATGTCCGGATGCGCCGAGAGGACCTCGTGGCCGAGATCGGCGATGTACTCCCCGGGGTAGCCGCCGTCGGGCACCGGAAGGCCGTGCAGGCGCGAGTAGACCGACGTGGCGAAGGTGTTCATCTGGGAACCGGCATCGTTGATGTAGTACTCGGCCGTAACATCGGCGCCGGAAGCCCGGAGCACGCGTGCAATGGCATCCCCCAGCGCTGCCCAGCGGGTGTGGCCGATGTGCAGCGGCCCGGTGGGGTTGGCGGACACGAACTCCATGTTGACGGTGTGACCGGCGAGCGCGGTGTTGGTGCCATAGCTCCTGCCGGCCTCAACGATGGCCTTGGCCAGGGCCCCGGCGGCCGCGGCGTCGACGGTGATGTTCAGGAAGCCCGGGCCCGCGATGTCCACCGCGGAAACACCGTTGATGGACTTCAGCCGGGTGCTGAGGATGGCGGCGAGTTCGCGCGGATTGGTCCCGGCCTGCTTGGCGAGCTGGAGGGCGATGTTGGCGGCCCAGTCGCCGTGGTCCCGGTTCTTGGGTCGCTCCACGCGCACCTCAGCAGGAATTGCTGATTCCGCAAGGGCGATTTCGCCGGCGGCAACGGCGTCCTTGAGGCAGGCGGATATGGCGAGGGAAAGTTCTTCGGGAGTCACCCCTCTAGCCTACCGGGGGCCAGTGACAGCAAAGAATCTGACGCCGCCTTTGGCACCGGGTGAACCTTTCGGGCTGATCCGGCGTTGTCCAGAGCGTAGCCACTGCCCGCACGGCATGACCCGAGAGATGAGAGCCTTCATGAGACCCTCCCCCCGCCAAAGCCCGTCCGTACCCGCAGGCCCATCGGCACGCAGCGGAGCCGTCCGCCGGACCCTCTATGCCGGAATTGCCGGTTTGTCACTGGCCGGAACCGTCGCCGGCTGCGCACCATCGGCGGCCGAAGCCCCGCCGGCCAACACCGGCGCAGCCGGCAGCACGGCCGCCGCGCCCTCGGGCGGCTCCACCGCCCTGGCCGGCAGCGGCGGTTACAAGGACGGCACGTACAGTGCGGACGGAAACTATGTCTCGCCCAACGGCACCGAGACCGTCGGCGTGCAACTGACGGTGGCGGCGGGAAAAGTCACCGATGTGAAGATCACCCAACACCCTTCCAATCCGAATACCCGCAAGTTCCAGGGCGAGTTCGCCGGCGGCATCGCAGCGCAGGTGGTGGGCAGGAACCTCGACGAACTCAACGTGTCCAAGGTTGCCGGCTCATCACTGACCAGCGGAGGTTTCAACCAGGCCGTGGGGAAGATCAAGTCGGAGGCGCAGTAGGCAGTGCCCGTCACGGGTTGGGAGGGCTTTCCGTTCCTGGGGATCGGCACCGAGTGGGAGATCTCCACTCCCCTGCCCTTGACGGCGCCGCTGCGGGTGCGCCTCCTGGACCGCGTTGCAAGGTTCGACGCCGCGTGGTCCCGGTTCAGGGCCGACTCCCTGGTCGCAGAGATGGCACGCAAGCCGGGGCGTTACCGGTTTCCCGACGAAGCCGCAGCGCTCGGCCGGCTGTATTCCACACTGTACGGATTGACCGGTGGTGCCATGACGCCGCTGATCGGCGCCAGCCTGGAGCGCCTGGGCTACGATCCTGCCTATTCGCTCCGGCCCGCAGGTCCGCCACTCCCGGCGCCGGCCTGGGAGTCGGTCCTCAGCTGGTCAGGGGCTGACGTGGCTGCCAGCGCGCCGGTGGTGCTGGACATCGGCGCCGCAGGCAAGGGTTTGCTGGTGGACCTGCTGGCTGCCGAACTGGAGGCCGCCGGGGCCGGCTCCTTCATTATCGATGCCAGCGGCGATCTCCTGGTCCGCGGCCCGGACCCCATCAGCGTTGCGCTCGAACACCCCTACAACCCGGCCCAGGCCATCGGCGTCGTGCAGCTGGCCGGGCGCGCCCTCTGTGCCTCCGCGGCCAACCGGCGCGCCTGGGGCGACGGACTGCACCACGTTCTCGACGGAACAACCGGGCAGCCGGTGCGGACCGCCGTCGCCACCTGGGCACTGGCGGACACCGCGATGCTGGCCGACGCCCTGGCGACGGCGCTTTTCTTCGTTCCCGGCCCCGTGCTCCAGGAAGAGTTCGACTTTTCGTGGCTGACCGTCTTTTCC
This sequence comes from Pseudarthrobacter sp. YAF2, assembly GCF_052113345.1. NCBI lineage: Bacteria > Bacillati > Actinomycetota > Actinomycetes > Micrococcales > Micrococcaceae > Pseudarthrobacter > Pseudarthrobacter sp. YAF2. The sequence continues at coordinate 172,922 of NZ_JBFRDA010000014.1, forward strand.
GACGGCAGCGCAGCCTATTCAGCCGCCTTCGAAGGGACACTGTTCTCATGAACCCCGTGGAAACACCGCAAGCCGGCCTGCTTCCCTCCCTGGCCGGCCGGGTGGGCACGGCCGTGGGCAAACTCACCATGTACCGGCTGATCCTGCTGGTCCTGGCCGTCCTTGCCGCCTACAGCCTGCTCCTTGACGTGCTGGGCTGGTTGACGTTCGGCATTTTGCCGATGCTGGCGCACCTGGCACTGTGCCTGGTGCTGACCTACGCCACCAACCGTGGACTGGCGGCGGTATTCCGGGTGAATCCCCATTCGGAGTCGTCGCTGATCACGGGGCTCCTGCTGTATTTCCTCTTCTGGCCGTCCCAGCAACTGATGGATGCGGCAGGGGTGGCGCTGGCGTGTGTCCTGGCGTCGGCGTCGAAATATGCTTTGGCGTGGCGCGGGCGGCACATCTTTAATCCGGCCGCGGCGGGGGCCTTCATCACCGGACTCACCGGGCTGAACATCGCCACCTGGTGGGCCGCCACTCCTGCCATGCTGTGGCTGGTGGTTCCGGGCGTGGTGTTGGTCTTGTACCGGACGCGCAAGGTCCTGATGGCTTCGGTGTTCACTGCGGTGGCCACAGCCATCATCACCGTTGAACTGCTCCGTGCGGGCATGACAGCCGGCATGGGCGTCTACCAGGCCCTGGCCCAGCGGCCGGTGCTGTTCTTCGTGGGATTCATGCTCACCGAACCCCTCACCCTGCCTCCGCGCCGTTGGCAGCAACTTGCCCTGGCCGCCGTGGTGGGGATCCTGTTTGCCGTCCCCTACAACCTGGGGATCTTTGCCAATTCGCCGGAAGCGGCCCTGTTGGCCGGCAACCTCCTTGCCTTCATGGCCGGCCAGCGCGGCGCGGTGAAGCTTCGGCTGGTTGGCACCCGGCCGTTGACGCCCAGCACCACCGAATTCTCGTTTGAACCGTCCCGGCTGGTCCGGTTCGTGCCCGGGCAGTACATGGAACTGGATCTTCCGCACGGGAAGCGTGACGGCAAAGGACGGCGCCGGGTGTTCAGCCTGACGGGCTCCCCGCGCGACCGGCTGCTGCGGTTCGGGGTGCAGACGGCCGGGCCCATGTCCGCGGCCAAAAAAACGCTGCTGGAGCTGCGGCCGGGCGATGAAGTCACGGCCACATCCGTGGGCGGCGACTTCGTCCTTCCCCGCGATCCCCGCCGGCCCGTGCTGCTGATCGCGGCGGGCATCGGCATCACGCCCTTCGTTTCGCACCTGTCCGCCGGCGGCCTGCGGGACCGGGACGCCGTGCTCCTGCTGCTGGCCCGGAGCGCCGGTGAGGTGGCGTACGCCGACGAACTCCGGAACTCAGGCATCCGGGTGCTGGTGCGGGTCGCAGACGGGTCCGGGCCGCCGCCGGGACTGGCTCCCGCTTCCTCCCGTCCCGAAGGTGCCGGCCCCGACACACCGGGTCAAAGGCTGGACGGAGCGATGCTCACCGCGCTGGTCCCGGATATCGCCGGCCGGGAGGTCTACGTGTCCGGTTCCCCGGCGAGCGTTGCCGCGCTGCGCCGCGAAGCCCGAAGGGCAGGCGCGCGCCGCGTCCACACCGACTCCTTTTCCGGCTACTGAGCGGCCCACCGCGTGCTGACGGCATGCTGCCGACGACGGTTTTCCCTTGCGGGCCACCTTCCTGCTAAGCTCTAGGACGTCCCGCCGGGAACGGCAGGAAATCCGGATTGCCCTCGTAGCTCAGGGGATAGAGCGTCTGCCTCCGGAGCAGAAGGTCGTAGGTTCGAATCCTATCGAGGGCACCATAGGAAACCCCCGCCGCTTCACTGAAGCGGCGGGGGTTTTTCGGTTTCGGTCGCCTGGAAACGCAGGGCGGCCTCGTCCGGGGTCGCCAGGGTCAGCACGGCTTCTTCCACCGTCTCGTGGTCCTCGAGTTCGCGCTCGATCCGGCGCAGGGCCACCGCCACCTCGTGCTCAGGGTGGTCGCCCTGCAGGTCCACTGCCGCAACGAGGTACAGCTTCCGCGGCCCGACAAATTCAAGGTGCAGATACGTGAGCCTGGCAATGTCCTGGTGCTCCAGCATCCGCGTGGCCATGGACCGTTCGATGTCTGGAGTGACGCCCTGGCCCACGAGGAAGCGCCTGTTGCGGTCGATCAGGAGGACGGCGACGACGGCGAGCAGCACCCCCACGACGATCGAACCGATGGCATCGGGCAGCGGCGACCCGGTGACCTGGTGCAGGAACACGCCAACAAACGCCACGACAAGGCCGATCAGCGCGGCCGCATCCTCCGCGAAGACCGCCCGCAGGGTGGGGTCGGAGCTGATGAGCACCTGCTCCAATGTGTGCCGTTCCAACTCATGTGCCGCCTTCCGGGTTTCGCGGAAGGCCTGGATGAAGGAAATCCCTTCAAAAACGAATGCGACGGCCAGGACCACGTAGGCCACCATGAAGTCGGCCGCGGGTTCGGGCTGAATAATCTCCTGGATCCCGTGCATGATGGAAACCACCGCGCCGGCCGTGAAGAGACCAAAAGCTGCGAACATCGACCATACGTAGGCTTCCCGCCCGTAGCCCATGGGATGGCCCTTGTCGCGGGGCCGGGCGGACCGCCGCTCCGCGAAGAACAGGAACACCTGGTTTCCCGTATCCGCCCAGGAATGCGCTGCCTCCGCTGCCATCGAGGCCGACCCGGACAGCACGGCTGCCACCGACTTCGCCGCCGCCACAAGGATATTGGCCACGAACGCGATGACGACCGTCAGCAGCGTGGAACTGGGCTTGGATCGCTTTTCGGTATGCGCCATGCGCCTACCGTACCCAACCGGCCCGCTCCCGGCCGCCGGCACGGCCGAACAACTCCGGGTGCCGTGCTGCCGCCGATTGTCAGTGCCCGCTCGTAGGCTGAAAAGACCTAACTGAGGGGGTACGCCATGCATGTTCCGTTCTGTTCCATCGTTCCGCCATACCTGTTGCGGCGGCTGGCCCGGCAGGCTGCACCGGAATATTCTTCCGCGGCGAGCGCCGCCAGGAAAGCCTTGGGACATGTCGAATCGTTCCAGGCTGCACGTGCACAGGGCGTGCCCGTCGTCCCGGAGGGCTTGCGCCAGGCAACGCCGGAACCGGTGAACCGCACCATATATGACGCCGGAGGCGCCGAAACACTGCCAGGCACCCTGGTACGCACAGAAGGTGCCGCACCCACCGGCGACGCCGCCGATGAGGCCTATGACGGGCTGGGGCATACGCACCGGCTGTATGCCGAAGCATTCGGGCGGGACTCAGTGGACGGACGCGGCATGAAGCTTGATGCCACGGTGCACTTCGGCAAGCTGTACGACAATGCCTTTTGGAACGGCAGCCAGATGGTGTTCGGTGATGGCGACGGCGAGGTTTTCGAACGCTTCACCAAATCCGTCAGTGTCATCGGGCACGAGCTTGCCCACGGCGTGACCCAGTACTCCGCCGGGCTCGCCTACCGGAACCAGGCAGGTGCCCTGAACGAATCGATGTCCGACGTCTTCGGCGCGCTCGTTGAACAGTTCATCAGGAAACAGTCCGCCGCCCAGGCAAGCTGGTTGATCGGGGAAGGCCTCTTCACGCCCCAGGTGCAAGGAGCGGCCCTCCGCTCCATGAAAGCGCCCGGAACAGCGTACGACGACGACGTGCTCGGCAAGGACCCGCAGCCGGACTCGATGGACTCCTACGTTCGGACCAGCGCGGACAACGGTGGCGTCCACATCAACTCCGGCATCCCCAACCGCGCCTTCTACCTGGTCGCCAGCGCACTCGGCGGTAATGCCTGGGACGCGCCCGGCCGGATCTGGTACGAGGCACTGACCAACGGGTCCCTGCCGGCCACAGCCACGTTCACCGTCTTTGCCCGTGCCACGATGCGCGCCGCCGCGGACTTGTTCGGTTCCGGAACCAAGGAGCATGACGCCGTACGCGGTGCATGGGAAACTGTGAGGGTCAAAGTTTAGCCACTGTTCCGCCGTGCCGGCCTCCGGCCGCCGGAATGTCCATAAAGCCCAGGGGCCTGCAATGAAGATCAAGGTGGAGCGCAGCGGCGGGCTCGCGGCCGTCACCAGGGTGTGGACCGTCGACGCGCGGACGGACAGCGACCTCAGCCATTGGCAGCCCATTCTTGAGGCCTGCCCGTGGGATACGGTTCCCAGCACCAGGCGGGCGGCGGACGCCGCCATCGAGTCACCCCAGCCGGACCGCTTCATCTACGCCATCACTGCCGGCCGGCGCAGGGCGGCGCTTCCGGAACAGGCCCTCACCGGTCCTTGGCGGATCCTGGTGGACACTGCGCGGGCCGCCGCGGAGAAGTCCACTGGTGGTGCAGGTGCCGCGGACGGGCCGGAAGCTCCGGCCTGACGGCAGGCAACGGGGCGGCCCCTGCCGGGAGCTCCGCCGGGCCGCAGTAGACTGTCTGCAGCCATGACTTTTCATATTTCCTATCCCGCCGAGCTGCCGGTTTCCGAGCGCCGCGAGGACCTGATGGCCGCGATCGCCGCCAACCAGGTGACCATCATCGCCGGCGAGACCGGCTCCGGCAAGACCACCCAGATCCCGAAGATGTGCTTGGAACTGGGCTTGGGCGAGAAGGGCCTGATCGGGCACACCCAGCCCCGCCGGCTGGCCGCCCGCACCGTGGCCGAGCGCATCGCGGAAGAAGTGGGCGTGGAGATAGGCCAGGAGATCGGCTTCCAGGTCAGGTTCACCGGCGAGGTCAGCAAGGAAACCAAGGTCAAGCTGATGACCGACGGCATCCTGCTTGCCGAGATCCAGCGCGACAAACTGCTGCGCAAATACAGCACCATCATCATCGATGAGGCCCACGAACGAAGCCTGAACATCGACTTCATCCTGGGTTACCTCAAGCGGATCCTCCCCCAGCGGCCGGACCTGAAGGTCATCATCACCTCGGCCACCATCGATCCCGAGCGGTTCGCCAACCACTTCGGCAGTCCGGACAAACCGGCTCCCATCATCGAAGTTTCGGGCCGCACGTACCCCGTTGAGGTGCGTTACCGCCCGCTGTCACAGCCGAAATCGGATGAGGACGACGCTTCGGACGACGAGCTCGAGGAAGACCGCGATCCCCTGGACGCCGTGTGCGACGCCGTCGACGAACTGGCCGCGGAGGCCCCCGGAGACATCCTGGTGTTCTTTTCCGGCGAGCGCGAAATCCGTGATGCGGCCGAGGCACTGCAGCCACGCATCCAGGCCAACCGCAGATTGGCCAACACCGAGATCCTCCCCCTGTTCGCCCGCCTCAGCCTGCAGGAGCAGCACAAAGTGTTCCACCCGGGCAGCAAGCGCCGGATCATCCTGGCCACCAACGTGGCCGAAACATCGCTGACGGTTCCGGGCATCAAATATGTCGTGGATACGGGCACTGCACGCATTTCCCGGTATTCGCACCGCACCAAGGTCCAGCGCCTTCCCATCGAGCGGGTCTCGCAAGCGTCGGCCAACCAGCGCTCCGGCCGGTGTGGACGCGTGTCCGATGGCATCGCCATCCGCCTCTACTCCGAGGAAGACTTCGAGTCCCGGCCAAAGTTCACGGATCCGGAAATCCTGCGGACCAACCTTGCCGCCGTCATCCTGCAAATGACCGCCATGGGCGTGGCCAAGAGCCCCAAGGATATCGAGGACTTCCCCTTCGTGGAGCCCCCGGAAACGAGGGCCATCAACGACGGCGTCACCCTGCTCCGAGAACTGGGCGCCCTGGCCCCGCCCCGGCCCCAGCACGCAGCCGGCGGCCCGGAAGCCGGCGCCAGGGGCGGGACGAGGGGCAGCGGCCTGACCGCCGTCGGGCAAAAACTCGCCCAGCTGCCGGTAGACCCCCGGCTGGGCCGGATGATCGTGGAAGCAGGGAAACGCGGCTGTGTCCGGGAAGTCATGGTCCTGGCCGCCGCCCTCACCATCCAGGATCCGCGGGAGCGGCCCACGGACAAGCAGCAGCTGGCTGCGGAAAGGCACAACCGTTTCCGCGACGAAAACTCCGACTTCACCGGCTTCCTGAACCTCTGGAATTACCTGCAGGAGAAGCAGCAGGAACTGTCGTCGTCGGCGTTCCGCCGCCTCTGCCGTGCCGAGTTCATCAACTACCTCCGGGTCAGGGAATGGCAGGATCTCTTCGGCCAGCTCCGCCAGCTGGCCCGGCCGCTGGGCATCAGCCTGGACAACAAGCGCCTCACGGATCCGGTGGGCAACCACGACGGGATCCACATCAGCCTGCTCTCCGGGCTCCTGAGCCACATCGGAATCCTGGACGAACGCAAGAGGGAATACGCCGGCGCCCGCGGCAGCCGGTTCGCCATCTTCCCCGGCTCTGCACTGTTCAAGAAGTCCCCCACGTTCGTGATGGCAGCGGAGCTGGTGGAGACCAGCAGGCTGTGGGCGAGGGTGGCCGCGAAGTTCGATCCCCTGTGGGCAGAGCAGGTGGCACCGGACCTGGTCAAGCGCAGCTACAGCGAACCGCACTGGTCCACCAAGCAGGGCGCCGTGATGGCCTACGAAAAGGTCACCCTTTACGGCGTTCCGATCATCGCCCAGCGCCGGATCAACTACGGCCGCGTGGACCCCGTGGTGGCACGGGAACTGTTCATCCGGCATGCGCTGGTTGAAGGCGACTGGCGCACCCACCACAAGTTCTTCCACCGGAACCGGGCGCTGCTGCACGAGGTCGAGGAACTCGAAGCGCGCATGCGGCGCCGCGACCTGATGGTGGACGATGAGACGCTGTTCGATTTCTATGACGCCAGGATCGGCCCCGACGTGGTTTCCGAGCGGCACTTCGACAAGTGGTGGAAGGACGCCCGGCGGGACAACCCTGACCTCCTGGACTACGACAAGTCGCTGCTGCTCAGTGATGACGCCGGGAACCTTGACGAATCCGCCTACCCCAAGACCTGGCTGCACAAGGGCTTCGACCTCCCCCTGACGTACGAGTTCCATCCGGTGGCTCCGGGCGCATCGCCAGACCCGTCCGACGGCGTCACGGCCGAGGTCCCTGTCCTGTTCCTGAACCAGCTCGACGACGCCCCGTTCCGCTGGCTGATCCCGGGCCAGCGGGTGGAGCTCGTGACAGCCCTGATCAAGTCGCTGCCCAAGCAGGTCCGGAAGAATTTCGTTCCGGCCCCGGACGTTGCCCGGCAGGCGGTGGCCCTCCTCGAGTCGGACTTCAACCCCGCAACGGATGAGCTGGAGCCATCGCTGGAGCTGGCGCTCCGGCGCCTCCGCGGCGCCATCATCCCGCCCGGCTCCTGGAACTGGGATGCCGTGCCTCCGCATTTGCGCGTCAGTTTCAAGGTGGTCGACAGCAAGGGGAAGGTGCTGGGCGACGGCAAGGACCTGGCCGGCCTGCAGGAGGAACTCGCCCCCGCAACGCGCCGCGCCATCGCCGAATCCCTCGGCGCCACCCCCGCGTCCACCGCACCCGGTGCCAGGAGCCAGGCGCATCGCCGCGGCGGCAAAGCGTCCGACGACGGCTCCGCGGCACCGCAGCAGGCCTCCGGAGTGCCGGGACAGCAAGCCACGGCCGGGTTCGTGGAGCAGGACGGCCTGACGGAGTGGAGCTTCGGCACCATCGGGCGCCAGGTCAGCAGCATGGTCAAAGGACACACCGTCACCGGCTACCCGGCGCTGGTGGACCAGGGTAAGTCCGTGTCACTGCGCGTCTTCCAAACCCCGGAGGAACAGCTCGAGGCGATGCGCGGCGGCGTCATCAGGTTGCTGGCCCTGCGTGTCCCCGCCCCGGACCGCTATGTCCTGGAGCACCTGAGCAACACGGAGAAGCTGACCTTCAGCCAGAACCCGCACGGTTCGGTCCCCGCCTTGATCGCGGACTGTGCGCTGGCGGCCATCGACAAGCTCACGCCGGTGGACCTGCCCTGGGACCGCAGGGCATTCGACGCCCTCTACGAAGTGGTGCGCGCCGAACTGATCGACACCGTGTTCACCGTCACCGCGGTCGTCGAGCGCGTCCTGGCCAGCACCCGCAGGATTGAAAAGCAGCTCAAGGGCACCACCAGCGTGGCCCTGATCAGCGCGTTGAACGACATCAAGAGCCAGCTGGAACAACTGGTGTACCCGGGGTTTGTAGCACGCACGGGCTACGCACAGCTCAGCCAGCTGCCGCGGTACCTGGCCGCCATCGAAAAGCGGCTGGAACGGCTGCCCGGGAACGTCCAGCGCGACGCCGTCCACATGTCCGTGGTCCAGCGGCTCGAAGACGACTACGACGACGCCGTCTCAGCGCTGCTGCCCGGCCGCCGCGCCGGCCGGGAGTTAACCCAGGTGCGCTGGATGCTCGAGGAGCTCCGGGTGAGCCTGTTCGCCGTCGAGCTCGGCACCGCATACTCGGTGTCCGAGAAACGCATTCGCGCCGTGCTCAACAAGGCCCTGGCACCGGCCTAGCGGCGCCGCCCAGAGAAGAGGAACCGAATGAAGATCACGCTTGCCCAGGGTCCTGCCGGAACTGAGCTCGCCGGCCTGGGCCACGCCCAGCCCGCGCACGTCATGGACAACCATGAACTCGAAGGCATGATGGACACGAGCGACGAGTGGATCCGCCAGCGCACGGGCATCGTCACGAGGCATATTGCGGCCGAAGGCGAAACCGTGGTGGACCTCGCGGTTCCGGCGGCGCGCATGGCCCTCGCTGATTCCGGGATCGCCGCGGCGGACATCGATCTTGTGGTGGTCGCCACAACGACTGCGGCGGAGCGGTCCCCCAACACGGCAGGGCGCATCGCCGAGGCACTGGGCCTGGGCCGGGACGGCCGCGGCCCGGGGATCATGGACATCAATACAGCCTGCTCCGGCTTCGAGTACGCGCTGGGCGTGGCTGACCAGGCCATCCGGACGGGAAGCGCCACGCACGCGATCGTGGTCGGGGCGGAAACCCTCTCGGCCGTCACGGACTGGACGGACCGCGCGACGGCGGTGCTCACCGCCGACGGTGCCGGCGCCGCCGTCGTACGTCCGTCCGCCACACCGCGCATTGGCCCGGTGGTCTGGGGTTCGGAGGCCGGCATGGCGGACGCCGTCCGTATCTCCCCGCCGTCAGGCAGGTTTTCGCAGAACGGCCGGGAGGTCCTCCGGTGGGCGTTGACCAGGGCGCCGGAGCGCGCCCGCGAGGTGGTGGCCCGTGCCGGTCTGGCGATGGACGACATCCAGGTCCTCGCCGCCCACCAGGCCAACCTGCGCATCATTGAACCGCTCGCGGAGGCTCTGGGCCTGACGGACCGGATCGTGATCACCGACGTCACCGAGTCCGGGAACACGTCCGCCGCCAGTGTGCCGCTCGGCTTGAGCAAGTGGTGGCATGCCGGGCGGATCCCGGCGGATGTCCCGGCGCTGTTGTTCGGGTTCGGCGGCGGCTTCACCTACGCCGGCATGGTGGCGATGACTCCCCGCCAGGGCTGAACCTAACTCCCGGGCACGAACTCCCCGTAGCCCGCCGCGCGGAGGCCTTCACGGAGCTTTTCCGCGTTGGCGTCCAGGACCGCGGGGTCCGGGTTCTGGTCTGCCGAGCCGAAGTCGAAGTCGGCCATGCTTTGGGACGGCCAGACGTGGACGTGCAGGTGGTTGACCTCGTAACCGGCCACGATCAGGCCGGCCCGCCGGGCCCCGAACGTCTCCACTTGCACGGCCCCGATGCGCCGGGCGACTTCCATGACCCGGGCCAGGGTAGCCGGCGATGCGTCGGTCCAGCGGTCCACTTCCTCGGTGGGAACCACCAGCGTGTGGCCATCGGCGAGCGGACCGGTGGTGAGGAACGCGGACACATCGTCCTCGCGCCACACGAACCGGCCGGGGATCTCGCCCTTCAGGATCCTGGTGAAAAGTGTACTCATGCGTCTGCCTCCTCGGCGGCTGCCTGCAGCGTGCCGGCGTCCAGCACGAACCGGTATTTTACGTCTCCCGCAACCATGCGGTCGTAGGCTTCATTCAGTTCCCCGGCCCCGACCACTTCAATGTCGGCCACCACGCCGTGGTCGGCGCAGAAGTCCAGCATTTCCTGGGTTTCGGCGATGCCGCCGATCAGTGATCCCGCGTAGGCGATCCGTCGTCGGATCAGGGCACCCGGGTTGACCGGCGGCATGGCCTTGGACGGCAGTCCGAGCTGGAACAGCGCCCCGTCGACCCGCAGGGTCCGGAAGTAGGGGTTCAGGTCGTGCGGGGCGGCGACGGTATCGATAATGAGGTCGATGCTCCGGTCCGCGCCGGCCATGGCCGCCTCGTCCCTCGAAAGCACAACCCGGTCCGCTCCCAGCTCCAGCGCGGCGGCAGTTTTCGCCTCGGACGTCGTAAAGACCACCACGGTGGCGCCCATGGCCTTGGCGAGCTTGACGGCCATGTGGCCCAGTCCGCCGAGGCCCACCACACCGACGACGTCGCCTTCCTCCACATCGAAGTGCCGCAGCGGAGAGAACGTGGTGACCCCGGCGCACAGCAGGGGCGCGACGGCGGCCGGGTCCAGGGACCCGGGGACCCGGAGGACATACCGCCGGTCCACCACGATGGACGAGGAGTATCCGCCCTGGGTGATGGCGTCGCCGTTCCTCCGGTCCTTGGCCCCATAAGTGCCGGTCATCCCGTTTTCGCAGTATTGCTCAAGGCCGTCCAGGCAGCTCGCGCATTCGCGGCAGGAGTCCACCATGCAGCCCACGCCCACGCGGTCACCGACGGCGAAGTCGGTGACATTTGTACCAACCCGGCTGACCGTTCCCACGATCTCGTGCCCGGGAACCAGGGGGTAGGCCTGCGAGCCCCATTCGCCGCGGGTGGCGTGCACATCAGAGTGGCAGAGCCCGCAATATTCAATGGCGATCTCGACGTCGTCCGGCTTGGGAGCGCGCCGGGCCACCGTCAGCGGCACCAGCCCGCTGTCGCCGGAGGTTGCGCCGTAGGCCGCGGCCAGCCGGCCGCCGGCGGCCGCCGGCGTCGCGTCGGCGGCGGGGGCAATGGGTTGGGCGAGGGGCGGCGGCACAGGGCGTCCAGGTGTCATGGTTCGACGCTACCCTTGCCCTCGGCGAAGTTTCCAGCCGGTGCGCCGGGGCCTCCCGGTTCCGGGCCGGTTGCCACCGGCAGTTCGGGGCGGTTGGACCATTCCGAGAAGGAGCCGGGGTAGAGCGCGGCGCTGAAGCCGGCCAGTTCCAGCGCAGCCACCTGGTGGGCCGCTGTGACGCCAGACCCGCAGTAAACCGCAACGGGAACGTCGTCCTTGGCGCCGAGGGACTCGAACCTCCGGCGCAGCTCCGCCGGCGGCAGGAAGTGCCCGGCGTCGTCCACGTTGTCCGCCGTGGGCGCACTGACCGCTCCGGGAATGTGTCCGGCACGCGGATCGACGGGTTCAACCTCTCCCCGGTACCTCTCCCCCGCCCGCGCATCAAGCAACACGCCGTGCCCGGACCAGGTGGCGGCAGCACCGGCGTCGAGCACCGGCATCCCGCCGCCGGCCAGGTCCACATCACCACGCGCGGGCCGGACGGGCCCGGACTCAAGCGGCATGCCGGCCTTTCGCCAGGCGGCCAGGCCGCCGTCGAGCATGTATGCCTCGGCGAACCCGGCGTTGCGCAGCATCCACCACAGCCTGGCGGCCGCCATGTTGGCGCTGTCATCGTAGGCAACCACGACGTCGCCGTTCCGGATCCCCCACCGGCGGGCGGCTTCCTGGAATTGCCCGGCGTCAGGCAGCGGGTGCCGTCCGCGGTCCCGGATGGCAGGGTCCGCAAGCTCGGTGGCCAGGTCAACGAACACAGCTCCCGGCAGATGCTCCCGCAGGTAATGCTCGTGCCCGCGGGGGTCCCCGAGCACCCAACGGACATCCAGCAGGACCGTGCGCTGGCCGGCGGCAAGCCGCGACTCAAGGCCTGAAACATCCATCAGCGGGTTCATTGCACTCCTTCTGCGGATCCGGGCCGCGGGGTCAAGGTGGGCATGCGGGTCATGCCAACGGAATCCACTCTAGGGGCGCCGCGGCTGCCGGCGCGGGTAGGCTGGTCCGGTGAAGATCGAGGGCAGCGGAAACGCGGAAGGCAGCCGCCGCAGCGGGGCGGACCGGGAATGGGCGGACAACGCCATTCGCACCATCAGGGCAGAAAACAACCGATCGGCAGACACCCATCTCTACGCGGTGCCTTTGCCGGAGCAATGGGGCATCCAGCTCTACCTCAAGGACGAGTCGACCCACCGTTCCGGCAGCCTCAAGCACCGGCTGGCGCGGTCCCTGTTCCTGTTCGGACTGGTCAACGGCTGGATCCGGGAGGACACCACCATCGTGGAGGCCTCCAGCGGCAGCACGGCGGTATCGGAGGCATATTTCGCCCGGCTGCTGGGGCTCCCGTTCATCGCGGTGATGGCACGCACCACGAGCCCTGAAAAGATCGCCCTGATCGAACAGTTCGGCGGCGCCTGCCTGCTGGTGGAAAACGCGTCGGACGTCTACGCGGCGGCAGAAGAAGTTGCTGCCACCTGTAACGGCCACTACATGGACCAGTTCACGTATGCGGAGCGGGCAACCGACTGGCGCGGCAACAACAACATCGCCGAGTCGATCTTCGGCCAGCTCAGCATGGAACAGCACCCGGTGCCGGACTGGGTGGTGGTGGGCGCGGGTACGGGCGGAACCAGCGCCACGATCGGCCGCTACCTGCGCTACCACAGCCATCCCACCCGGCTGCTGGTGGTGGACCCGGAAAACTCGGCGTTCTACCCCGGCTGGCTGGGGGAAACGGCAGGACAGCCCACCGGCCTGCCGTCACGGATCGAGGGCATCGGCCGGGCCCGGATGGAGCCAAGCTTCGTCCCCTCGGTCATCGACCGGATGGTCCAGGTGCCCGATGCCGCTTCCGTAGCCGCCATGCGCCACCTGAACTCCTATGCCGGCCTGCATGCCGGCCCATCCACCGGCACCAACCTTTGGGGTGTCTGGCAAACAGTCGCCCGGATGCTGTCCGACGGCCGGCAGGGCAGCGTTGTGTCCTTGATGTGCGACGGCGGCGAACGCTACGCGGGCAATTACTACAACCCGGACTGGCTTGCGTCGCAGGGGTTGGATCCGGCGCCGTACGAGGCCGTGGTCTCGAGGTTCCTCGACACGGGCGAGTGGACCGCGGACTAAATCTCCACGGACTCGCGGGCAGCCAGATGCCGGTACTCGGTGCCGTACTTCGCGCCGATCCGCTTCACGTGGCCTTCGACGATGCCCAGCCCGATCTCATTAAGCAGGCCGTCGTGGATCTGGAACGCGTGCGGCGCCCGGACTCCGATGACGAAATCCACCACCTCAGCTGACTTGCTCCACGGTGCGTGCAGCGGGACCAGCAGTGTCCTCACGTTGATGCCGTCCGGGATGATGAAGGAATCTCCGGGGTGGTAGACGTTGTGGTCCACCAGGTATCCAATGTTCGCCACCATGGGGATCTGGGGGTGGATCAGGGCGTGCTGTCCGCCGAAGCTGCGGATCTCGAAGCCGGCCGCCTGGAACGAGGACCCGGGTTCAACGGTGTGGATCCGGTCGGCGGCGCCGGTGGCTTCCCCGCGCAACCGGGTGGCCACGGACCCGGGCGCGTACAGTGCCAGGTCCTTGTTGCCGGTGAGGGCATCCACCACGGCTTTGGTGTCCAGGTGGTCCTGGTGCTCATGGGTCACCAGGACGGCGTGGGCCCCGGCAAGGGCCTCGGCTGATTCTGAGAAGGCGCCGGGGTCCAGGACCAGGACCCCGGATTCCTTCTCGAGCCGGACACAGGAGTGGGTGTACTTGGTCAGCTTCATGGCGCCAGCCTAGGGCGCGTTCCGGAACCGTGTCCACGAGCCGCCGGCTGGTAATCTTGATGTTTGCCCCCCACGGAAGCGAGTTTGTCCATGCCGATCGGCGTCAAGGCTGATTCCGCCGCCCCGTCCCCGGCAGGAGGCGGCAAGGAACAGCGGGTCACCAAGCAGCGCAAGGCCGTCAGCGCGGCCCTCGACGACCTTGATGACTTCGTCAGCACTCAGGAGCTCTACCGGATCCTGCACAGCCAAGGCGTCTCCGTATCCCTCGCCACCGCCTACCGGATCCTCCAGTCCCTCGCGGACGAGGGCCTGGTCGATGTACTGCGCAATGGCGACGGCGAGGCCGTGTACCGGCGTTGCAACGTAACCGCGCACCACCATCACCTGCTCTGCCGGAACTGCGGCAAGGCCGTGGAGGTGGAGGCGCCTGCGGTAGAGACCTGGGCAGCGCGGACTGCGGCCGAACACGGCTTCACGGCGGTTGACCACACCGTGGAAATTTTCGGGCTGTGCCCGGACTGCACCGCCCTTAAGGCCGCCGGGCAGCTGTAAGGACCCTGCCGTTGATTCCGCGCGAGGCCAGCACCGAACCGATGACGCGGCACACGACGTAGATCAGGAATGACAACGTGGTGACGTAGGGACTGATCGGGATCCGACCACCCAGGGCCAGCAGGATTCCGCCCACCGTTGCGGTCACGGCGAAGACGACGCTCAGGACCACCACCAGCACCGGTGATGACGTGACCCGCAGTGCAGCGGCGGCAGGGGTGATCAGCAGCGCAAGGACCAGGAGGGCCCCCACCACCTGGATGGACAGTGCCACGCTGACCCCCAGCAGGATCATGAACACGATGGCCAGGGTGCGCACCGGAACTCCCCGCGCCTCGGCGAGCTCCGGGTCGATGCTGGCGAAGTTCAGGGGCCGCCAAATGGCCACCAGTGCGAGCATGACCACCAGCGCGGCTCCGGCCAGCGCCTGGAGCTGGACGGTGTCCACCGAGACGATTTGGCCGGTGAGCAGCCCGAACTTGTTCGCTGCACGGCCTTGGTACAGGGACAGGAACAGGATTCCCAGTCCCAGCCCGAACGGCATGATCACCCCGATGATGGAGTTCTTGTCCCGGGCGCGGACCCCCATCAGGCCCAGCAGCAGGGCTGCCGCCACGGATCCGATCAGCGAGCCGAAGACCACGTCCGCGCCGATGAGCAGGGCAAAGGCCGCGCCTGCGAAGGAGAGTTCGGAAATGCCATGGACTGCAAAGGCAAGATCGCGCTTCATGACGAAGGTGCCCACCAGGCCGCCGAGGAGTCCGAGGACTGCACCGGCCCAGATCGAATTCTGGACCAGGACGAGCAGCTCGCCGTAGTTGTCGAAGTTGAAGATGGCCCCCAGGATGCTGTTGGCGTCCATCACGCCACCTCCCCGGCCAGGGCGTCCGCATCGGCATGGTGGTGGTGGGTGGTGGCGTCCGGCAGGCCGACGACGACGATCCTGCCGTTGGCGTGGATCACCTCCACATGGCTGCCGTACAGGTCCGAGAGCACCTCCGTGGTCATGACTTCTTCCGGCGTCCCCACGCGAAAACGTCCGCCGGCCAGGTACAGCACCCGGTCAACGTAGTCGATGATCGGGTTGATCTCATGGGTGACGAAGACGACGGCGCTGTTCTTCTCGTGGCTTTGTTTGTTGATCAGCGCGCTGACCGCCTGCTGATGATGCAGGTCAAGGGAAAGCAGCGGCTCGTCGCACAGCAGCACCTGGGGATCCGTCGCGAGTGCCTGCGCCACCCGGAGCCGTTGCTGCTCGCCACCGGAGAGCTGGCCCACCGGCACCTTGGCGTAGTCGGAGGCTCCCACCAGTTCAAGGAGCTGGTCCACGCGCCGGTTGGTCTTCCCGGCGGAGAGCCGAACACCCCAGCGGTGGCCGTCCACGCCCAGGCCCACCAGGTCGCGGGCGCGCATGGGTGTATCCACGGGAAAGGATTTTTGCTGCGGAATGTAGCCGATCAGGCTGCTGCCGCGTTCCACGGGGCGGCCGCCCAGCGTGGCGTGCCCGGCGTGCAGCTTTTGCAGGCCGAGGAGGACTTTCAGGAAGCTGGTCTTGCCGCTGCCGTTCGGGCCCAGCACGGCGAAGAACTCACCCGGCCGGATCTCCAGGTCAAGGTCGGACCAGAGCGTCCGCTGGCCGAACGCAAGCCCGGCGCCCTTGAGGCTGACAACGGAATTCACCGGTTGGCCTCCACGACTTTGCTGATGTTGTTCACGTTGTCCGTCATCCACTGCAGGTAGGTCTTGCCTTCGGGCAGGGTCTCGTTGAAATCCACCACCGGAACGCCAGCGGCCTCGGCTGCCTTCTTGAGCGCCTCGGTCTGCGGCCCTTCGGTCTGGGCGTTGTAAGCCAGCAGGCGCACGCTCTTGGACGCCACCAGGTCAGTGGCTTCCTTCAGGACGGCAGGCGGAACATCGCTTCCCTCTTCGATCGCAGCAGTGTATTGCTCCGGCGTGGCGTTCTCCAAGCCCGCGTCCTTCAGCAGGTAGAGCGGAACCGGCTCGGTGACGGCCACCTCGCCGCCTGCCGCGGCAGCTTTCACGGAGTCCAGCCGGCTGTGCAAGGCGGACAACGCCGATTTGAACGAGTCCGCGTTGGAGGTGAAGGTGGCGGCGGAGGCTGGATCAAGCGTGCCGAGTTTTCCGGCGATGCTGTCTGCCATCCGCTCCATGGCAGGCAGGCTGTACCAGACGTGTTCGTTGAAGTCGCCGTGATCGTGGGTATCTGTGGCGGCAGGACCGGACGCCGCGGCCTGGGCCGTGGCGTCTTCCGGGTGGGCCAGGCCGGAGACCTCGACGGCGGTGAGGACAGCGGAGCTGTCCAGCTTGCTCCCCTCCACCAGGGTGTGGAGGAAGTCGTCATAGCCGCCGCCGTTCTCGATGACCAGTTGGGCTTTTGAGACGGCGAGCCGGTCCTGCGCGGTTGCCTCATAGGAGTGCGGGTCCTGGGCCGTGTTGCTGATGATGGCCGTGACCTTCACCTTGTCGCCGCCGATCGTCCTGGCGATGTCCCCGTAGACGTTCGTTGACGCTACGACGTTGATGCCCGCCGCCGGGTCCGGCGTCTGCGAGGGCTGCGTGCTGCAGGCACTGAGCATGACGCCAAGCCCGGCGAGGGCGGCAACGAAGGAGCTGGCAGCGGCTTTACGGCGCACGGGAGAAACCTCAGTTCACAGGAGGGGAAGTCTACAATCCCACCCTATACCTAAATGCGAATGATTCCTATTTAGCCTTTCGGGCTTCCGTTGGGTTGGCCCAGCCGGCGGATCCCGGTGGCCTGCGTGGCGTCCCGGATTTCACCAACGAGCTGTTCGATCACATCCTCAAGGAACAGGACACCCCGCGTCCTGCCGTCCGGGCCGATCACCCTGGCAAGGTGGGATCCCGTGCGCTGCATGACGGACATGGCCGTTTCAATCTCATCGCCCAGGGCAAGGTTGGCCAGCGACCGGACACGGCCTTCGGGGATCGGCAGCTCATAGCCGGACTCCGGAATGGACAACACGTCCTTCACGTGGAGGTAGCCGTACAGCATGTCCTCGTCATCCAGCATGGGGAACCGGGAGAACCCCGTCCGGCTGACCGCCTTCTCAAACTCCACGGGGGTGGTGGTTGCGCCGAGCATGACCAGGTGCTCCAGCGGCACCATGATGTCCTCGGCGGTGTGCTCGGAAAACTCGAGCGCACCGTTGATGAGCCCGGCGTCGTCGTCCACCAGGCCGTGGCGGGTAGACTCCTGGACGATCGATTGGACTTCCTCAAGGGTGAATGAGGACGTTACCTCGTCCTTGGGCTCGATCCGCATGAGCTTGAGGATGTGGTTGGCGGACCAGTTCAGTGCTGAAATCACCGGGTGCACCAGCCGCGCAACGAAGAGCAGCGGCGGCGCCAGGATCAGCGCGGCTTTGTCCGCCACGGAGACGGAAATGTTTTTCGGCACCATCTCGCCGAACGTGACATGCAGGAAAGTCACCAGCAGCAGCGCCACCGCGAAGGCCGCAACGCCCGCCGCCTCAGCCGGCAGGCCAACCGTCTCGAGGGGAACAGCCAGCAGATGGTGGATGGCGGGTTCGGCCACCAGCAGGATCAGCAGTGAGCAAACCGTAATGCCCAGCTGCGCGCACGCCAGCATCAGTGAGACATTCTCCATGGCCCGCAGGGTGGTCTGCGCCCGCTTGGACCCGGCATCGGCCAGCGGTTCTATCTGGCTGCGGCGGGCGGACATGATGGCGAACTCCGCAGCCACGAAGAAGGCGTTGCCCAGCAGGAGCAGGCCCAGCCACAGGATTCCGGCCCAGTCGTTCATGGCTTGCTCCTGTCACTGGCATCCGGCGTTCCGGGCTCCTTCGCGGGCCGGAAGCAGATGCGGTCGATCCTGCGGCCGTCCATCCTGGTCACGCTGAGTGTTCCGCCACCGACGGGAACGGTGTCCCCCACCGCCGCGATCCTGCCCAGCTTGCTCATCACATAGCCGCCCACCGTCTCGTAGGCAGCTTCGTCCGGAACGCTCAGCCCCGGAATCTGTTCGGACAACTCATCCGGACGCAGGAGGCCCGGGAAGTACCAGTCGCCGGAGGCGCTTTGCAGGAGCCCGGGGCGGACCTTGTCATGCTCGTCCGCCACTTCCCCGACAATCTCCTCCACGAGGTCCTCCAGCGTGGCGATACCGGCGGTTCCGCCGTATTCGTCCAGCACGACTGCCAGCTGGAGGTTTCCCTCCCGCAGCTCGGCCAGCAGGGCATCGAGGTGGATGGTCTCAGGCACCCGCAGGACATCGGTCATGATCGCGCCCGCTTCGAGGTTCTGCCGGCGTTCCCACGGAACCGCGACTGCCTTCTTAACGTGTACCAGCCCGCGGATGTCATCGGCCGAATCACCGATCACGGGGAACCGGGAGTATCCGGTCCGGCGCGCGGCATCCACGACGTCGGACACCGGCTGGTCGGCGTCGATCGTCTCCACCCGGATGCGTGGCGTCATCACATCCGCAGCCGTCCGGGTGGAAAAGTCCAGGGTGCGGGCAATGAAGTTGGCGGTTCCGGCGTCGAGCGTTCCCATCGCCGCGGAACGGCGGACCAGGGAGGCAAGCTCTGCCGGTGTCCGCGCGCCGGAAATCTCCTCTTTGGCTTCCAGCCCGAACACGTGCAGGATCCGGTTGGAGAATCCGTTGAGGACCAGGATGGCCGGCTTGAAGATGGTGGTGAAGACCAGCTGCGGGCCGGCCAGTGCGCGGCCCACCGGAAACGCCAGGGCGATCGCCATGTTCTTGGGCACCAGCTCACCCAGGAGCATGGAGAGCAGGGTGGCCAGGACCATGGCCAGGACGAGCGAGGCCGATTCGACCACCACGGGGGGCAGTCCGACGGCGGCCAGCGGGCCCGTGAGGATATGGCCTACAGAGGGTTCCATGACGTAGCCGGTCAGGAGGGTCGTCAAGGTGATGCCCAGCTGGCAGCTTGAGAGCTGGGTGGACAGTGACTTCAGGCAGGTGAGCAGCGGTACCGCGCCGGCGTCGCCGTCGTCAATGGCGCGTTGAACGGTGGGCTGGTCCAGCGCGATGAGGGAGAACTCGACGGCCACGAAGAAGCCCGTGCCCGCGATCAGCAGCAAACCTGCTGCGAGGAGGAGCCACTCCATTCAGCATCCCGCCCAATGCGCGGGAAAAGCAGTCAACGGTGGAGTGGGGAAGATATATCGTCCCGGCGGAGGATGATCGGCCGAAACCGACGCCTGGTCCGTGCGGGTTGCGGCAAGCTGGGCCGTCTTCTGGTGATGGGCGCGTTGTCGGGGTTTGCCGGCTCTGGGGGCGGACTGCGCAGCGCTTCTCTTCGAGCTCCGCTGACAGCGCCCAGGCCGGCACCTAGATTTACTGTCCATAAGAATTTCAGTCTACAGGAGCGGCCCCGGTCAACGACGTGGCGCCAGGCAGTCCCCCGGGCACCGAATCGCGGCTGCCAGCAGTTCTCCCCGGTGTTTCGGCGGCTCTCCTGCGCCATCGGCGGACCTCTCGTTTGGCCCGTCGAATGTCACGTCATGATTTGGGTCACCCTTATTGGCAGTTAACACACGATGCTCACTAGACTTGCAAAGGTCTGGGTTCAGAGGACGCAGAGACTGGTTCGATCGCAGTGCTGAAGCACCGGGGGGCCGGAGAGAAATCAAACTCATGGAAGAGGCGTATTTCAAGTGCCAGAGCAGCCAAGCCACCGTCTACCAGAGGAATTTGGCGGAAACGAGTGGCTCGTTGACGAACTGTACGAGCAGTACCAGCAGGACAAGAACGCCGTGGATGCCAAGTGGTGGCCGCTGTTTGAATCCTTCGACTCGGGCAACGGTTCTTCTTCCAATGGAAATACCGCACACGCAGCACACCCCGCCACCCGGGAACTCCCGGTCGTGAAGGCGGCTCCCGCCGCGCCGGCACCGTCGCCGGCAGCAGCCCCCGCCGCTCCCCCTGCTGCTGCCGCGCCCGCGGCAGCCCCGGCACCGGTCAAGAAGGCCCCTGCCACCGAGGCCCGCGACGGCGGCACGAAGACCGGCGCAGGCACCGGCGCCCAGCCCATCCCGGCCCAGCTGCCCAAGAACGTCAAGGCCCCCACGGCTCCCGAAGAGGACGTCGTCTCAATCCTTCGCGGTCCCGCCAAGGCCATCGCCACCAACATGGTGACCAGCCTGGAAGTGCCCACCGCAACCAGCGTGCGCGCCATCCCCGCCAAGCTGCTGATCGACAACCGCGTAGTCATCAACTCCAACCTTGCACGCGCCCGTGGCGGCAAGGTTTCCTTCACACACCTGATCGGCTACGCCGTCATCCGCGCGCTCTCCCAGTTCCCGTCCATGAACGTGTACTACGACGAAGTGGACGGCAAGCCCGTCGCCGTCCAGCCCGCGCACGTCAACTTCGGCATCGCCATCGACATGCCCAAGCCGGACGGCACCCGCCTGCTGATGGTCCCGAACATCAAGAAGGCCGAAACCCTCAACTTCGCCGAGTTCTGGCACACCTACGAGGACCTCATCAAGCGCGCCCGCAACGGCAAGCTGACGGCAGAGGACCACCAGGGCACCACGGTCTCCCTCACCAACCCGGGCGGCATTGGTACCGTCCACTCCGTACCCCGCCTTTCCAAGGGCCAGGCCGCCATCATCGGCGTCGGCGCCCTCGACTACCCGGCCGAGTTCCAGGGCGCCAGCGAAAAGATCATCGCGCAGAACGCCATCAGCAAGGTCCTCACCCTGACCTCCACCTACGATCACCGCGTGATCCAGGGCGCCGGCAGCGGCGAGTTCCTCAAGCTGGTCCACCAGCTCCTGCTCGGGGCGCAGAACTTCTACGACGAAATCTTCGAAGCCCTGCGCATCCCGTACGAGCCCGTGCGTTGGAGCCCCGATCTCCAGGTGGACCCCGCCGACGAGATCAACAAGGTGGCCCGGATCCAGCAGCTGATCCATTCGTACCGCGTCCGCGGACACCTGATGGCGGACACCGATCCGCTCGAATACGTCCAGCGCAAGCACCCCGACCTCGACGTCCTCACCTACGGGTTGACCCTGTGGGACCTGGACCGCGAATGGCCCACCGGCGGTTTCGGCGGCAAGTCGATGCTGAAGTTCCGCGACATCCTCGGTGTCCTGCGCGACGCCTATTGCCGCACCACCGGCATCGAGTACATGCACATCCAGGAGCCGGCCGAGCGCAAGTGGTTCCAGGACCAGCTCGAACACCCCTACTCCAAGCCCAGCCGCGAAGAACAGATCCGGATCGTTTCCAAGCTGAACGCCGCAGAGGCCTTCGAGACGTTCCTCCAGACCAAGTTCGTCGGCCAGAAGCGCTTCTCCCTCGAGGGCGGCGAATCGCTGATCCCGCTGCTGGACGCCATCATGTCGGACGCAGCCGACGACGGCCTGGACGAAGTTGCCATCGGCATGGCCCACCGTGGCCGCCTCAACGTCCTGACGAACATCGCCGGCAAGACCTACGCCCAGGTGTTCCGCGAATTTGAAGGCACCCAGGATCCGCGCTCCGTCCAGGGCTCGGGCGATGTCAAGTACCACCTTGGCACCGAGGGCACCTTCACGTCGGACAACGGCAAGGAAACCAAGGTCTACCTCGCCGCCAACCCCTCGCACCTGGAAGCCGTCGACTCCGTCCTTGAGGGAATCGTCCGCGCCAAGCAGGACCGGCTGGACCAGGGCGAATCGTTCCCCGTATTGCCCATCATGGTCCACGGCGACGCCGCCTTCGCCGGCCAGGGCGTCGTGGCCGAAACGCTCAACCTGTCCCAGCTCCGGGGCTACCGCACCGGTGGCACCATCCACGTGGTGGTCAACAACCAGGTGGGCTTCACCACGGCTCCGTCATCCTCGCGCTCGTCCACGTACTCCACCGACGTCGCCAAGATGATCCAGGCGCCGGTCTTCCACGTGAACGGCGACGACCCCGAGGCAGTGGTCCGCATCGGCCAGCTCGCCTACGAATTCCGGCAGCGCTTCCACAAGGACGTTGTCATCGACATGGTGTGCTACCGCCGCCGCGGCCACAACGAGGGCGATGACCCCTCGATGACCCAGCCGCTGATGTACAACCTGATCGAAGCCAAGCGCTCCGTTCGCAAGCTGTACACCGAGTCGTTGATCGGCCGCGGGGACATCACCGAGGAAGAAGCCGAGCAGTTGCTCCGCGACTACCAGGAACGGCTGGAACGGGTCTTCGCCGAGACCCACGCCGCGCAGACCTCACCGATCCCGATCGTGACCGCAGACTCCGCTGCTGTGTCCGATATCGAGCGCCCCATGGCCCAGCAGTCTGACTCCAACGTCAGCGCACCGGTCTCCACCGCCATCAGCGCCGAGACCCTGGCCCGGATCGGCAAGGCCCACGTCGAAGTTCCCGAGGGCTTTACCGTCCACGCCAAGCTCAAGCAGTTGCTGGAGAAGCGCGAGCAGATGTCCCGCGAAGGCGGCATCGACTGGGGCTTCGGCGAGATCGCGGCCTTCGGCTCCCTGATCATGGAAGGCGTCCCCGTCCGCCTCGCCGGCCAGGATTCGCGCCGGGGCACGTTCGTCCAGCGCCACGCCGTCTTCCACGACCGTGCCAACGGCAAGGAATGGCTGCCGCTGGGCAACCTCTCCGATGACCAGGCCAAGCTGTGGATCTACGACTCCCTGTTGTCCGAATACGCCGCCATGGGCTTCGAATACGGCTACTCAGTGGAACGGCCGGACGCCTTGGTCCTCTGGGAAGCCCAGTTCGGTGACTTCGTCAACGGTGCGCAGACCATCATCGACGAGTTCATCTCCTCGGCCGAGCAGAAATGGGGCCAGCGCTCCTCGCTGGTCCTGATGCTCCCGCACGGCTACGAAGGCCAGGGCCCGGACCACTCTTCGGCGAGGATCGAGCGCTTCCTCCAGCTGTGCGCCGAGGACAACATGGTCGTGGCGAACCCCACCACGGCGGCGTCGCACTTCCACTTGCTGCGCCGCCAGGCATACAGCCGTCCGCGCAAGCCGCTGATCATCTTCACGCCCAAGCAGCTGCTGCGCCTGAAGGCTGCCGCTTCGTCCGTGGAGGACTTCACCACCGGCGCCTTCCGCCCGGTCATCGGTGAGCATGAGCAACTGCCCGCCACCGCCGTCGAACGCGTCATCCTCGTCTCCGGCCGCCTCTACTACGATCTCCTGTCCACCCGCCAGAAGACCGGCGACAAGACCACCGCGATCGTCCGCGTGGAGCAGCTCTACCCGCTGCCGCATGCCGAGATCGCCGCGGAACTTGCCAAGTACCCCAACGCCGAGGTCGTGTGGGCCCAGGACGAGCCCGCCAACCAGGGTCCGTGGCCGTTTATCGGCCTGAACCTGCCGGAGGCCCTGGACCGCCGGGTGCGCCTGGTGTCCCGGCCGGCATCCGCCTCCACGGCTGCAGGTTCCATGAAGCGGCACGCCGCAGAACAGGATCTGCTCCTGAAGCAGGCATTTGCACGGAAGTAATCCGTAAGGCTGCCCGGCCGGACGTCGAAATACCAGACTCCGGCCGGGCAGTTCTGTTTAATGGTTGGACAGCGCCGCCCCGTACCTCCGCAGCCGCGGCGGCCACGGAGGCTGCGGCCGGTTCGGAAGTGAAGAGGAACGCGTGGAAGACAGGAAGCTGCGGATTGCAGCTGTAGGAGACGAACTGCTGGCCGGACTGGGCGACCCCCGGGCGCTGGGCTGGCTTGGCCGCGTCCTGGCCCGCACTCCCCAGGACGGCATGCTGCTGGAAAGCTATGCCCTCCCCTGTCCGCAGGAAGGTACCGAGGGGCTTGCAGCCAGGTGGCTGGACGAAGCCGGACGGCGTTTCAGCGACCAGGCCGAGAACAGGCTGGTCATCGGGCTGTCCGGGCGTGACATCGAATTCGGCCTTTCAACCGCACGGAGCAGGCTGAACCTGGCCAATATCCTGGATTCGGCGTCGCAGAACCGTATCGAGGTCTTCGTCGTCGGACCGCCGCCCACGCTCGATCCGGCCCACAACCGAAGGCTGGACGAGCTGAACACCGCCTTCGCCGACGTGACCACCCGGCGCAAGCACCTTTACGTCGATACCTTCTCGCCCCTGCTGAACCATGAACAGTGGCGCCAGGACCTCGCCGCAAACGGGGGCACGCCGGGCCAGGCCGGGTATGGCCTCATGGCGTGGCTGGTGCTGCACCGGGGCTGGTTCCAGTGGCTTCGAATGGACGCGCCGCAGTAGGCCTTCACCGGGTGCCTTGACCGGTCCAGGCCGGCGGGGCTAGGTTGATGGCCAACGCGATATATCGTCTCTGGAGGGGACCATGGCTGACGGAAGCTGGAGTGTGCAAGGACCGCAAACCATCGAGACCGGGGATGCCACCGTCCTCAAGCTGGGCATGGTGCGCGGCAAGTTCACCGTAGTCCAGCACGACGAGCCTGTGGTCCGGGTGGAGATCTCGGAGGTACACGGCGATCCCGTGGCCGTCTCGGCCAACGGTGGCCGGGTGGAAGTCCGGCACCAGCTGAACGGTCCGCAGGGCTGGTTCAAGAATCTGATGGAAACCGTCAACCACAGCAGCGACAACTCGGCAGTGATCAGCATTTCCGTTCCCCGCGGCGTGGAGGTGGAGGTTGGCACCGTCAGCGGTGAGGGACTGGTCTCCGGCGTCGCCGCCCATATCCGCCTCAATACTGTGTCGGGCTCCGTCGTGGCGGACGGCACCTCCGGCGGGCTGCAGGTCAACACTGTCAGCGGCACGGCCGCCGTCCGGAACCACCGCGGCGTCCTCACGGTGAAAACCGTCTCCGGGGCGGTCACCGCGTCCGGACACTTCACCAACGTGCGTTCGAACACCGTCAGCGGCCACCTCAGTTTCGAACTGTTTGGTTTCACTCACGATTTCGGTTCCAACTCCGTCTCCGGGGACCTCACCATCCGGCTGCCCCACGACGTGGGTGTTGACATCGTGGCCAAGTCGGCCGGCGGAGCGGTGGTCCTTGACGGCCAGCAGTGCTTCCTGGCCAACGGAAAAGTGGAGACGATTGCCGGGCCGGACGGGCAGCTGATGCTGGTCAGGACCAATTCGGTGTCCGGAAGGACGTCGATCGTCCACGCTCCCGCATCCGACGGCGGGGAAGCGACAGGCTGATGCCTCCCGTCTTCGCACACGGTGCGTTGCGCTTGTACCTGCTTTCCCTCCTCGAAGGCGGCCCCAAGCACGGGTACGAGCTCATCAAAGCGCTCAAGGACCGGTTCGGAGGCGCCTACTCACCCAGTGCCGGAACGATCTACCCCAGGCTGGGAAAACTTGAGGCGGACGGCCTGGTGGCCACTGAACCATCCGGACGACGCACGACGTACCGCATCACGGCAGCGGGCCTTGCCGAGCTGAACCACCGCCGCGTGGACCTCGCAGCAGTGGAAAAGGGCATCGCCGCTTCCATGCAGCGGCTTGCCCTGGAGCTGATGCTGCAGCAGTTCCGTGATGGCATCCGCGCTGATCTGCAAGGGCAGGCCCCGCGCCGGCCGCTCAACCCGGTGGCACTGGAAAATGTCCGGACCGTCCTGGAACAAGCCCGCGTGGCGATCAGCAACACGCTCCAGCACTAGGACCGTCGCCCTGGGCGCACCGCCGCAGGTCATCCGCCGGTTCCGGTTCGCGGGCCGCCGCATCATGTGGGAGACTGGAGGGCAGCTCTTTTGAGTACCAACAGTAAGGAGGCCAGCTATGAGCAAGCGTGCACGCAAACGTCGTGACCGTAAGCGTGGCGGCGCGAACCACGGGAAGCGCCCCAACACCTAGGCAAATGCCAGGGACTACGGTTCAAGCAAAGGACCCCGCAAGCCATTCGGCTTCCGGGGTCCTTCGCTGTCTGCGGACGTTGCCCGCGGGCGCGGCGCGGTCCTGGGCCTCCCGCGTTCCTAGGCCTCCACGGGGCGGATGGCGTGGATCCGGTCCAGGATGGCGTTCTTCAGGTTGTCCGGAGCGGACTCCGTGCACGAGCGCTTGACCATGTTGCGGATAACGCACTCAAGGTCATACTGCTGCGCGCACTCGGGGCAGTCGTCAAGGTGGTTCTTGATTTCGGTAAGGTCCTCGCGGGTCAGCGCCCCGTCAAGGTACTCGTAGATGCGTTGCATCCGGGCGTCGTCGCAATCGCCCAATCCCTGGCAGTCGCTCATTTCCTGTTCTCCTGTGATTTGCTTCCTGCCGCATCCGATGCATCTGCGGCTGTTTTGAATCCTCGCTCGGCGGCGTATTCCGCGAGCATGTCCCGCAACATTCTCCGGCCGCGGTGGAGCCGGGACATCACGGTGCCGATGGGCGTATTCATGATGTCTGAGATTTCCTTGTAGGCGTAGCCCTCCACGTCGGCGAAGTACACCGCCAATCGGAATTCCTCCGGAATGTCCTGGAGCGCCCGCTTGACGTCCGAATCCGGGAGGTGGTCCAACGCCTCTGCCTCGGCCGATCGAAGTCCGCTTGAGGTATGTGACTCCGCACGCGCGAGCTGCCAATCCTCGATCGTGTCCGAGTTGGACTGAAGCGGCTCGCGCTGCCTCTTGCGGTAGAGGTTGATGTAGGTGTTGGTCAGGATCCGGTACAGCCACGCTTTGAGGTTCGTGCCCGGCTTGTACTGGTGGAACGCCGAAAACGCCTTGGTGTAGGCCTCCTGGACCAGGTCCTCGGCATCTGAGGGGTTCCGTGCCATGCGCATCGCAGCCGAGTACAGCTGGTCGACGTACTGCATAGCGTCCCGTTCGAAGCGCTGGCGGCGTTCTTCGACGCTCTCCGCGGCGACGTCAAGGGCGGCGTCTTCGGTGTCCGCCCCAGCGGCAGTGGTACGCACCTCCGGCTCCGTTGCGGATGCGGGCGGCGCCCCTGCCGAGCCATTCGCTGCGCCAGGTGTTGCCTCATACATGGCCGCGATGGCCGGATCCAGGGTGCTCATTGCCTTCAAGTCTACTGTCAGGCTGCCCGCCCGGGGCGTGCCGTACTCCAGCGGCTCGGCAGCCAGCGCTTCCGCTGCCACCGGACCCGCCGGCCTCGTCCCGTCCAACACCTTCGCCAAGGGCCAACTCCGCTCTGTATCGGGTGAATGATCGTTTGGCCGCGTGTCAGCGACCCGTCAGCCATAACCCCTTCCCGCAGGCAAATATTCCCCAAAAGTGCAAGACTAGGACCGACTCCGCCGCGTTCCGCGGTCCGTCCAGCCAGGAGGAAATCCATGTCCTTTGTCCGCACGCTCGCACGGCCCATGCTCGCTTCCAGTTTTGTCATTGCCGGGCTGGATAAGCTCAGGAACTCCGACGATACTGCGCAGCAGCTCTCACCCTTATTGCGCAAGGCCGCGGCATCGCTTCCCTTCCAGGCCAGCGAGAAGACCCTTGCCCGTGTGATCGGCGGAACCCAGGTGGGCGCCGGCGTCCTGTTTGGCCTCGGAAAGTTTTCCAGGCTCTCCGCATCCCTGCTGATGGTGGTTTCCCTGCTGAACACATTCGTTGAATGGCGCAGCGCGGACATCAGCAGCAAGGAAGGGCGCGAGAACCGCCGGAACCAGCTGCTCAAGAACCTGTCCCTCAGCGGCGGTGCATTGCTCGCATCGGTGGACACCGCAGGCAAGCCGGGCCTGGCCTGGCGCGCCGAGCACCTGGCCGCAGGCGCCCGCCGGAACGCATCGCACCTGGCCGCAGACGCGCGCAAGACCACGAACAAGAAGCTGCACAAAGCAGACAAGGCCGTACGCCGCGCCGTCGATCACGCCACGGGAGCATAAGCACGAATGACCGCAGCAACTGCCGCCCGGGACGCTTCCGCAACACCCGTCCAGCACTGGGACGCACCTTTCGCATCCCGGCCCATCAATGCCACCGTGACGGTGCCCGGCTCAAAATCCCTGACCAACAGGTACCTGGTACTGGCAGCGTTGGCGGATGGACCGTCCCGCCTGCGGGCGCCCTTGCACTCCAGGGATTCCGCGCTGATGATCGATGCACTCCGGCAGCTTGGCGCCACCATCACGGAGGTCCCCGGCGACGGAACCTTCGGCCCTGACCTCGAAGTGGTTCCACTGCCTGCGTCCGCGCCGGCAACCCTAACCAGGATCGACTGCGGGCTGGCAGGCACGGTCATGCGGTTCGTCCCGCCGCTCGCTGCGCTCCGCAACGGCGCCAGCGTGTTCGACGGCGACCCGCACGCCCGCAAGCGTCCCATGGGGACCATCATCGAGGCCCTCAGGGCCCTGGGCGTCGCTGTCTCAGCCGAAGACGGCACCGCCCCGTCCTCCCTCCCCTTCGTCGTGGAGGGCACGGGCTCAGTCCGCGGCGGACACCTGGTGATCGACGCCAGCGCCTCGTCCCAGTTTGTCTCCGCGCTCCTGCTCGTGGGGGCAAGGTTCGACGACGGCCTGCACCTTGAGCACGTCGGCAAGCCGGTTCCCAGCCTGGACCACATCAACATGACGGTCGCGGTCCTGCGCGGCGCAGGCGTTTCCGTGGACGACTCCGTGCCCAACCACTGGGTGGTGGCTCCCGGACCCATCCGCGCCTTCGACCAGCGGATCGAACAGGACCTGTCCAATGCGGGGCCCTTCCTTGCGGCTGCCCTGGCCTCGCGGGGAACAGTCCGGATCCCCAACTGGCCGGAGGAAACCCAACAGGTGGGCGACCTGTGGCGCAGCATCCTTACCAGCATGGGCGCCACCGTGACGCTGGCCGGCGGCGTCCTGACCGTCACCGGCGGCCCGGAGATCAAGGGCGGCGACTTCGCGGACACGAGCGAGCTCGCCCCGACTGTCGCTGCGCTGTGCGCCTTGGCTGCGGGACCCTCCCGGCTCACCGGGATCGCGCACCTGCGCGGACACGAAACAGACAGGCTCGCCGCGCTGGTGGCGGAGATCAACCGGCTTGGCGGTGACGCCGAGGAAACCCCCGACGGACTGCGCATCCGCCCCGCCCGGCTGCACGCCGGCGTCGTGCACAGCTACGCGGACCACCGCATGGCCACGGCCGGTGCAATCCTGGGCCTGGCGGTGCAGGGCGTCCAAGTGGAGGACATTGCCACTACCGCCAAGACCATGCCCGATTTTCCGCAGCTTTGGGCAGGCATGCTCGCCCAGGAAGGCACGTCCGCAGCCGGACCGGAAGGGCGCGGCAGTGGCGCGGAGCACTGATTCCTGGGACGAATCGGACGTCCGGATCCGCCCCAGCAAGAAAGGCTCAAGGCCGCGCACCAAAGACCGTCCCAGCCACGACGACGCCGTGACCGGCCGGATCATCACCGTGGACCGTGGCCGGTACACCGCGGTGGTGGGCGAGGACTCGGAGAATGAGCGCGTGGTCATCGCTGCACGGGCCCGCGAGCTTCGCCGCAATCCTGTCGTGGCAGGCGACTTCGTCTCCCTGGTGGGCGACGTCTCCGGAGCCCCGGACACGCTGGCACGACTGGTGAAGATCCAGGACCGCCGCACCCTCCTTCGCCGCAGCGCCGACGATACCGATCCCATAGAGCGGGCCGTCGTCGCGAACGCCGACCAACTGGTGATCGTGGTGGCAGCAGCCAACCCCGAGCCACGCACCGGGTTCATCGACCGCGCCCTGGTGGCCGCCTACGACGCCGGGATCGAGCCGATCCTGCTGGTGACCAAGGCCGACGTCAAGGACCCAGCGGAGCTGCTCTCCAACTACACGCACCTGGACTTCCCGGTGATCATCAGCAAGACCGCGGACGCGCAGGCTTCGGGGATCGACGCCAGGTCCGACGACGGCCTTTCGGCCCGGCTGGACAGCGCCGCGGTGGCAGCCCTTCGCGCCCACCTCGACGGCACGGTCACTGTCATGCTCGGGCACTCCGGCGTCGGCAAGTCCACCATGGTCAACGCGCTGACGGGTGCGGAGCGGGCCACCGGCGGGGTGAACGCGGTCACCGGGCGCGGCCGGCACACGTCGTCGTCGGCGCTGGCGCTGCGGCTGGCGGACGCGCCGCCCGGCAGCTGGATCATTGACACCCCGGGTATCCGTTCCTTTGGCCTGGCACACGTGGATCCGGACAGGATCCTGCGCTCATTCCCGGACCTCTCCCCCGGCATCGAAAACTGCGAGCGCGGCTGCAAACACACGGCAACGGCGGTTAACTGCGGGCTGGATGATTGGGTGAACGGCGGGCACGCCGGCCCCACGGGACCGGCCCGGCTGGCGTCCCTAAGGAGGCTGCTCGGCGCGGACCCGAGGATGGAAGCACAGGAAACCAAGGAGCTCGGCAGCGTCAACTGACGCGTTCTCCCGGCAGAAACGCCCGCAGACGGTAGTTTGGAACCATGATCCAACCCGCTTCGAGTTACAACGATGACCTGCGCCTGGCCCATGTCCTGGCCGACTCCGTGGATGACCAGACAATGAGCCGCTTCAAGGCCCTGGACCTCCACGTCGAGACCAAGCCGGACCTGACGCCGGTCACCGACGCCGACAAGGCGGCCGAGGAGGCCATCCGCGGCCAGCTCTCCCGCTCCCGGCCCCGCGATGCAGTCCTGGGCGAGGAATTCGGCAGCACCGGCCACGGCTCGCGGCGCTGGATCATTGATCCCATCGACGGGACCAAGAACTTCGTCCGCGGCGTCCCGGTGTGGGCCACGCTGATCGCCCTGGTGGACGAGGGCGAGCCCGTGGTGGGCGTCGTCAGCGCACCGGCACTGGGCAAGCGCTGGTGGGCGGCCAAAGGCATGGGCGCCTACATGGGCAGGTCCCTGGCCGCCGCCACCCGGCTCCGGGTCTCCAACGTCTCCAACCTGTCCGACGCCTCCCTCTCCTACTCCAGCCTGGGCGGCTGGAAGGAACGCGGAAACCTTGACGAGTTCCTGGGCCTGACGGAGGACGTCTGGCGGACCCGGGCGTACGGGGACTTCTGGTCCTACTGCATGGTGGCCGAAGGCTCGGTGGACATCGCCTGCGAACCCGAACTGAACTTGTACGACATGGCTGCCCTGGTGCCGATCGTGGTGGAGGCCGGCGGCCGCTTCACCTCCCTCGAAGGCGAGGACGGCCCGTTCGGCGGCAATGCCCTGGCCACGAACTCGATCCTGCACTCAGAGGTGCTGCACCGACTGAACCCGGAACTCGACGACCTCCTGCAGCAGGCTCCCTGACCGCGGAAGAATCGAATAATACGACGCCGGACGCCTCCTTTTGGGGGCGTCCGCGGCCGTTTCTTCGGCAGGACGTAACAAAGGCCTTAACAATTGCCGCGGCTTTAGTCCTGGCCACCCCATGTTCTACGCTTTTATCCAGGTCACGAGTGCCAGCGCAAAACCCCGGTTTGCTGGCCGGCAACCCTCCATTCGCGGTGGGGTGCCCCGGGTGACGACCAGGCCGGTCCGGAGCGGATACGGCAAGCGCGGATTCCAGCATGCCGGAGTCCTGTATCCAAGTGAGGTCTCTGTGACAACTGCCACCGTCTCCCCCCAGTCCGCCATCGACAACTTAGCCGCGCCGGATCCGCGCCAGGCCATCGCCGGCCGGCCCCTCGCCGCGGTGACCGGCGCCGAGATCCAGGCGCCCCTGATTTCCGGCGGCCACGTCCGCTACGCAAACCTCGACTACGGCGCATCCGCCCCGGCACTGTCCGTGGTGTCCGCATACCTGAACGAGATCCTTCCCTACTACGCGAGTGTCCACCGCGGCGCAGGGTATGCATCCCAGATCAGCACCTCGGTGTATGAAAACGCCCGCAGCATTGTCCGCGACTTCGTGGGCGGCCGCCCCGACGATTCGGTCATCTTCACCCGCAACACCACCGATTCGCTGAACCTGCTGGCCGGCTGCCTGCCGTTGGCCGGCGGCCACCCCGCCGGAGATGTCCTGTACCTGGACATCGAACACCACGCCAACCTCCTGCCGTGGCAGGGCGTCCCGCACCGCAGCATCGTCGCCGCCGACACCATCAGCGGAACGCTGGAGGCCGTCCGCGCTGAACTGGAGCAGGGCGGGGTCAGCCTGCTGGCCGTCACCGGCGCCGCCAACGTCACCGGCGAGATCCTCCCCATCCGGGCATTGGCCGCACTGGCGCACCAGCACGGCGCACGGATTGTGGTGGACGCCGCCCAGCTCGCCCCGCACCGGCGGGTGGACATCAGCACGGACGACGTCGATTACCTTGCGTTCTCCGGCCATAAGCTTTACGCACCGTTCGGCGCAGGCGTCCTGGTGGGACGTCCGGACTGGCTGGACGCCGGTGTCCCCCACCTTGCCGGCGGCGGCGCCGTCAAGGAAGCAAGGCTCGACGGCGTCAGCTGGGCCACCGGCCCGGCCCGCCACGAGGGCGGCTCACCCAACGTGCTTGGCGCAGCCACCCTGGCGCGCGCCACCCAGGTGATCGCCGAACTGGACCAGGCCCGGTGGCATGCCCACGAATCGGCCATCCGTTCGTTCCTGGTGGAGGGCCTGCAGGGCATCGACGGCGTGACGGTCCACCAGATCTTCAAGGACACCAATCCGGAAACGGACACCATCGGTGTGGTCAATTTCTCGGTTGCGGGTTACGACGCCGGGCTGGTGGCCGCTTACCTTGCGGCGGAGCACGGCGTGGGCCTGCGTGACGGACGCTTCTGCGCCCACCCGCTGCTGAAGCGCCTGGGCCTGCCGAACGGATCCCTTCGGGCGAGCTTCGGCCTCGGATCCCGGCTGGAGGATGCCGAACGCCTCCTGGCCGGCATCCGCGCGCTGCGCGGCAACGGACTGGGCTGGGACTACGTGGTGGACGCAGGCCGCTGGGTGCCCGCCAACGATTCCCGCACCTACCCGCACTGGGCACCCAATACACCGGGCACGGCCGGCGCCGCCCCCTGCATCGACGACTAAGCCAAAGCCTTCCGTTCCTGGTCCGTGTGCACGGCCCCTGGCCGGGCGTGCGGTAAATTCGAGGGACATCAACAGGCGGAATCGAAGGAGTCCACGCGTGATTCGGGGTGGCCCCAAGCTTGATCGTGGTCGCCGGCGGGAACTTGGCCAGAGTTTCCAGGATGGCGGGAGGCACTACCAGCGCGTCAGGCCTGGATACCCCGCGGACTCAGCCCGATGGCTGGTTCCTGCCCACGCCCGGGATGCCCTCGACGTCGGCGCCGGTACCGGAAAGTTCACTGCCTTGCTGCTGGACCTGGGCCTGGAGGTAACCGCCGTCGACCCCTCCACGGACATGCTCACCCAACTGGCGGCGCACTGCCCTGCTGCAACGGCTGTGAGCGGGACCGCGGAGGCGACGGGCCTGCCCGCCGCCCGCTTCGACGTCGTCACCGTGGCCCAGGCCTGGCACTGGTGCGACCCGTTGGCCGCGAGCACCGAACTTGCCCGCGTCCTGCGTCCGCACGGAACACTCGGCCTCATCTGGAACCAACTGGATACCTCGGTGCCGTGGGTGCACAGGCTATCCAGGATCATGCACGCCGGCGATGTCTACCGCCCGGGTCACAGGCCGGTGGTGGGACCCGAATTCGCCGGGCTCGAAGGCCAGGTAACCCACTGGCAGGACCGGGTAACCACCACAGACCTAATGGAACTCACCAAGTCGCGAAGCTACTACCTCCGGGCCGGCGAGGCGACCCGCGCCAAGGTCCTGGCGAACCTGGACTGGTACCTGCACGAACATCTGGCCTACGGTCAGGACCAGGAACTCGAGCTTCCCTACCTCACCCTGGCGTGGCGCGCCGTGAAGGCATGAAGCCGGTAGGCTTGGACGCGTGAAGACCAGCCCGACATCCTCCTCCATCGAGGACTACGTCAAGGTCATCTATTCATTCACTGAATGGCAGGACAAGCCCATCACGTCCTCCCAACTGGCCCAGCGGCTCGGAGTGGCCAATTCTTCGGTTTCCGAGATGGTCCGCAAGCTCAAGGACCAGGGCCTGGTGGACCACAAACCGTACAGCGCGGTGACCCTGACCGATTCCGGCCTGCGGCTTGCCCTGGCAATGGTGCGGCGCCACCGGCTGATCGAAACCTACCTTGTGCAGCGCCTTGGCTACAGCTGGGACGAAGTGCACGATGAGGCTGAACAACTGGAACACGCGGTATCGGACACGTTCATAGAGCGCGTCGCTGCCAAGCTCGGCGACCCCAGCCGGGATCCGCACGGCGATCCCATTCCCACGGCGGACGGCCAGGTGCTGATGCCGCGCGCCCATCTCCTCGCGGAACTGGACGAGGGCCATACCGGCAGGATCACCCGGATCAGTGACGACAACCCTGAGCTGCTGCGGTACCTCGCCTCACAGGACATCGAGCTTGATGCCGGCGTGGAAGTGCTGGGACGGCGGCCCTTCGGCGGCGCCCTGGTGGTGCGGATCGGCGACTCGCGCGAGTACGACCTCGCCGATGAAATCGCGTCGGCGCTGTGGGTTTCCAGCGATGCCCCGCACCCCGGCTGCATCCTGGGCCTGCCCTGACCTGCGGCGTTGCCGGGATGGCCGGCTGACACGCTTTTGCCATGGGCCCGATTTGGCCGGCTCCCGTATGGTGGACTGTGATGATCAGCAGACGTGACGCCGCAATAGCACTGGACGTACCCCTTGAAATGGCACAGCGCCATGGCCTGCCAAAGTGGATGCCCGAGGCCGAGCTCCGCGGCATCCTGGACAATCCTCCGCCGTGGCTGGTGCAGTCACGTGCCAACCGGACAGGCAAGCGGCCGGTGTGGGTCCATCTGGAGTGCGCCGTCTGCGGCTACGAGGAGGCGGCACGGCCCAAGAAGTGGTGGCCGGACTTCACCTATGTGGTGTGCGAGCACCATTCGCCGGAAGAAATACCGCCGGTCCAACCGGGCTGGGTCCGGGGCGAGTACGACGGCGTGGGGACGCGTTTCACAGGCATCGCGGACGTCGAGGCGCCGGCCCGCGGAGTGTAGGGCTGCCGGACAGGCTTCCGGAAGGGACGCGCCTCCGGATCCTACGGGACTCCGTTGCCCGTCATTTCCTCCGGAACGGCGGTGAGGTGCACTTCGGCACCGTCACGCAGCACGGCGACGTCGAGCGGTTGGCCGATGGCGTCAACGAAGAGGAGCCGCTGCAGGCTCTCGGCGTTGCTGACAGGACGGCCTCCCGCCGTCAACAGGATGTCCCCGGCCGCCAGCCCTGCCTTGTCCGCCGGAGAAGCGGGCAGCACCTCCACGACGCGGAGCCCCTCGCGCAGCCCGGTGCGGATGACGGCACTGGGAGTGAGCTGGATAGGCGTGCTCACCAAACCCAGGTAGGCACGGCGCACCCTTCCGTCCGCCAGCAGCGCCGCGATGATCCGGCGGGTGGTGGCGTTGATCGGGATGGCCAGCCCCAGCCCTGCTCCCGCCACTGCCGTATTAATGCCAACGATTCTGGAGTGAGTGTCTGCCAGCGCTCCACCCGAATTGCCGGGGTTCAAGGCTGCATCCGTTTGGATGACGTCTTCGATGACGCGCCTGTTGCCCCCGGACCAGACCGGAATGGCCCTGCCCAGGCCGCTGACCACACCGGCGGTCACTGAGCCGGCCAGCCCCAGCGGGTTTCCGACCGCCACCACCAGTTGTCCCACCCGGAGGGATTCGGCCGCACCGAACTGAGCGGGTGGGACCTTGGGCCGCGAACCGTGGACCACTGCGAGGTCGGACAACGGGTCCGCGCCCACGAGTTCCAACTCCATCCTGCTGCCGTCGCCGAAGACGGCAAAACCCCGGTGCGTTCCGGCCACCACATGGGAATTCGTGAGCAGGTAGCCGTCTTCGGTGAAGAGCACCGCGGAGCCGGCCCCCACCCGGGGCCGCCCGTTGCGGCGCTGCGCAGTCATTTCGATAGCCGCCACGTGGGGCGTAACGGCGGCCGCCACGCGCATGACCGTCTGCGAGTACGAGTCCAGGATGTCGTCGTCCTCCGGTGGCATGAATTCCCGCGCCTGCTCCATGGCGCACCTCCAACCCTCGTGCCGGTTCACCCGGTGCAGTCCCATGGCCGTTGCCGGCGGTGATACCTTCCCATCGGGATCCTTACGGAAGACAACGACGGACTGGCCGATTCAAGTCCCGGCGCTGCTACGCCGTCGGTGAACACTCCCCGGCGCCGCCCGGCATTCCCTTTCCACCGGTGCGCTGGCGCTGCCCAGGCTCTAGGATCGGTACCATGACTGGTTCCCCCGCAGGGTCTCCCACGGAAATATTGGATGCTGATGAGTGCTGGCAGTATCTGAGGTCTTCCTATATTGGCCGGCTGGCGGTCATCAATGGCGACATTCCAGAGATCTTTCCGGTGAATTTCTCCGTGGCCGGCGAAACGCTGTTCTTTCGGACGGCTCCGGGAACCAAGCTTCGTGCGTTGCTCAGCGGCGCGGTGGCGGCGCTGGAGGTCGACGGGCTCAACCCCTACGCCACAGAGGTGTGGAGCGTGGTTGCCAAGGGCAAGCCTGAACCGTTCGATGAAACCCGCATGACCCTGCCAGCAGACGGTGCCGGCAGGGAACCGTGGGAGGCAGGGATCAAGGACCACCTGATCGCCATCTCCCCCACCGAACTCACGGGCCGCCGGTTCGCGGTCACGTCGCCGACCCGGTGGTGGCCGCCCGTGGATTTCTCCGCCGATTGGCTGTAGCCGCAGCACATCCCCCGTTCTTCCAGGCCGGGCCTTTGTGCCCTTTCCGGACGCGGGCGACTTCCCTACGCTGTGCCCTATGACAGAGAACACAAACATACCCGCAGCAGAAGTCCTCGCTGAGGAAGAGTGCTGGGCGCTTCTTTCCCAAACCGGTGTGGGGCGCCTTGCCGTCATCGCGGATGGCCATCCTGACGTCTTTCCCGTCAATTACAAGGTGGACGGCCGGACGCTTGTCTTCCGCACTGGCACCGGCACCAAGCAGCAGGCCATCGAGTCTGACGCCGTCGTGGCCCTGGAAGCAGACGCGGTCAGTTCCCAGTTCGGCCTTGCATGGAGCGTCGTGGCCAAGGGCAAAGCCGCAGAGGAAACGCCCACGGGAACGGACCTCGACGACATCCGACGGGCGCTGTTTCCCTGGCAGGGAGTGGGCCAGGAATACTTCATCCGCATCACGCCCGTGTCCATCACGGGCAGGCGTTTCACCGTGACAGCACCGCTGCTGTGGCAGACACCGCTGGACGACGCTACCCGCGCCGGCTTCGAGTAGCCGCGGCGAACGCAAAGTGCGTGCATGGTGGGTAGGCACCCCGGGCCCCATAGCCACGCATCCTTTGGTACAGGGCCATCGTGACTCGCCGACGCCGGGGCCGCACGAGCTCCTGGTGGAGGTCAGTGTCTGCGGTGTTTGCCGTACCGACCTCCATCTCGCTGAAGGAGACCTGGCACCCCACCATCCGCGCGTGGTCCCCGGGCACGAGGCGGTCGGCGTCGTCATGGAAACTGGCGCCGACTGCTCACGGTTCCATGCAGGCGACAGGGTAGGCGTCGCCTGGCTTGGCGGTGTTTGCGGCCGCTGCGATTACTGCCGCCGCGGCGATGAAAACCTGTGCTCATCACCTGTGTTTACCGGGTGGGACACGGACGGTGGCTTTGCCGAACGGCTCGCAGTCGCCGAGGACTTTGCCTACCCCATCCCGCCTGCCTTTTCCGATGAACAGGCCGCGCCGTTGCTGTGCTCCGGCATCATCGGGTACCGCGCGCTGAAGCGCGCTGCGTTGCCAATTGGTGGCCGCCTTGGCATCTATGGCTTTGGCAGCTCCGCCCACATCACCGCGCAACTGGCCATCAGGCAGGGCGCCTCCGTGTTCGTTATGACCAGGTCCGAGCAAGCCCGTTCACTCGCGCTGGAGCTGGGCGCCGAGTACGCAGGCGACGCCTATGACCGGCCGCCCGTCCCGTTGGATTCAGCCATCCTCTTTGCGCCGGTGGGCGATCTTGTCCCGGTGGCGCTGGCGGCCCTCGACCGCGGCGGGACACTTGCCGTTGCCGGGATCCACTTGAGCGAAATTCCGGCCCTGAATTACAACAGGGAGCTTTTCTACGAACGCCAGCTCCGCAGCGTCACGGCCAATACCCGGGCGGACGGGCGGGAGTTCCTGGCACTGGCAGCCCGGCTGTCGCTGGCCCTGACCACGACTGCCTACCCGTTCGAGGCCGCCGACAAGGCACTGGAAGACCTGGCTGCGGACAGGATCACCGGGTCTGCCGTCCTGCGCGTCCGCCCGGAGCCACCTAAGTAGGCCCGCCGGTGGCGGCACGTTGGAGCCACCGGCTGCATCACCCGAACAGGACCGCGGCCTCCCGGTAGCGGGCCTCCGGGACCCGCTTAAGTTCCCCGAGGGCCTCATCCAGGCCGACGTTCACGACGTCCGTCCCGCGGAGCGAAACCATGGTGCCCCATCGTCCGGCAGTTGCCGATCTGACGGCGGCCAGGCCCAGCCTGGTGGCAAGCACGCGGTCAAAACCCGTGGGCTCGCCGCCGCGTTGGATATGGCCCAGCACGGTGGCGCGGGTTTCGATTCCGGTCCGTTCCTGCAACTGTTCTTCCAGCAGCAGCCCGATTCCGCCCAGGCGCGGCCGGCCGAAGGTATCAAGTCCCCGGGGTGCATACGGTGCCTGGTTTCCCTCCGGCGCGAAAGCCTCGGCCACCACCACCAGCGGAGCCCTGCCGCGGTCGCGTGCCGAGAGAACCCAGGCGGAGATCTGCTCGATGGAGACGGGATGTTCCGGTATCAGGATGGCATGCGCACCGGAAGCCATTCCGGAATGCAGTGCTATCCAGCCCGCGTTCCGGCCCATGACCTCGGCGATCATGCACCGGTGGTGCGATTCGCCCGTCGTCCGCAACCGGTCAATGGCCTCGGTGGCCGTCTGGACGGCGGTGTCGAAGCCAAAGGTGTAATCCGTGGCGCCCAGGTCGTTGTCGATGGTTTTTGGGACACCCAGTACGTTGAGGCCCTGTCCGCACAATTCCCGGGCGGCCGCCAGGGTGCCTTCTCCCCCAATGGCGATGAGGCCTTCCAGCTGGTTGCGCTGGAAACCGGCACGCACTGCGTCGATGCCGCCCCCGGCGAGCGGGTTGGTCCGCGATGTCCCCAGGATGGTCCCGCCCAGGCGCGAGATCCCGCGGACAGCGGTTCTGGGCAGCGGGACGAAATCATCCTCCAGCACACCCCGCCACCCGTCGCGGAAACCCACGAATTCGTAACCGTGGGCGACGTCGCCGCCCAGCACCGCACCACGGATGACTGCGTTCGTCCCGGGGCAGTCACCACCGCTCGTCAAGATCCCCAACCGCTTCATGATGCCGCCGCCCTCGGGGCTTTCACAGGCAACGGGAAATGACGGGTGTGGCCGGCAGGCAGGACCACGTCGGTGCCATCCACATGCACCGTGATAGGGCCGGCGTCCCCGGGGG
Source organism: Pseudarthrobacter sp. YAF2 (assembly GCF_052113345.1). Taxonomy (NCBI): domain Bacteria; kingdom Bacillati; phylum Actinomycetota; class Actinomycetes; order Micrococcales; family Micrococcaceae; genus Pseudarthrobacter; species Pseudarthrobacter sp. YAF2. The sequence goes on from NZ_JBFRDA010000014.1 coordinate 212,618, forward strand.
CGGAGGCGATGCTCATCTGCCCGTCCTTGAGGTGGACCCGCAGCCGATGTCCCCGGTAGAGGACCTCGAAGGCAACGGCGCGGAGCCGTGTTGGCAGGTTGGGGGCGAACAGGATGCTGTCCCCGCTGAAGCGCAACCCGGCAAAGCTGCGTTGAACCACGTCGATGGTTCCTGCCATGGCGCCCAAATGGATACCAGCGCGCGTGGTGCCGTGCTGGGTGTCGTCGAGGTCGGCGTCGAGCGCTTCCCGGAAACTGTCCCAGGCACGGTCGGCGTCCACCCCGGCCAGGACGGATGCGTGGGCCACCCGGCTCAACGTGGAGCCGTGCGCCGTCCTGGACAGGTAGTACTCAATGGTCCGGTTGAGTTGCTCCCTTGTGAAACCGTAGTCCAGGCGCTGGAGGATATTGAGAAGGCCTTCGTGGCCCAGGAGATAGGGAAGCATCAGGACGTCGGCCTGCTTTGCCAGCTTGTAGCCGTTCGTTCGGTCCCCTTCGGCTTCGAGGATCAGGTCCAGCCGCTCTATGTCGCCGTACGTGTCGCGGTAGTGCTCCCAGTCCAGTTCCCTGAGTTGTTCATATCCCTCGAACTGGCTGATGACGCCGTCGCCGTGGAACGGGACGTACATCGCGGCGCCCATGGCTTCCCAGCCGGCTGACTCCTCTTCGGAGACGTCGAGTGATTCCATCAGCACGGCACGCTCGCTGCCTTGCAGGAACCGAAGGATTTCCGCCGCCTGCAAGCACACCCACGCCGCCATCACGTTGGTATAGGCGTTGTCGTCCAGGCCCGGTTCGGCCCGGCCGGGATAGCCCGTGTGGTATTCATCCGGGCCCACAACACCACGCAGGTGATACCTGCCATCCAGTGGGTCGTAGTCCGCCAGGGACCGGAAGAAACGGGCCACTTCGATCACCAGCTCCGCTCCCTTTTGGAGGAGCCAGATCCTGTCGCCGGTGGCCTGGAAGTACTGCCAGGTGTTGAAAGCCACCGCGAGGCCTGCGTGGACCTGGAGATGGGAGTAGTCCCTGACCCACCTGCCTGACCTGTCGTTGTACAACCACTTTGGCGTCTCCTCGGTCCCGTCACTGCCGCTCTGCCACGGAAACTTCGCCCCCGCCAGCCCTTCCGCGGCTGCGGCGTGCCGGGCGGCGGGCAGCCGCCGCCATCTGTACTCGATCACGGAGCGGGCCACCACGGGAGTCCTTGACGTGAGCACCGGCAGGACGAACAGCTCGTCCCAGAAGACGTGTCCGCGATATCCTTCGCCGTGCAGCCCACGCGCGGTGACGCCGGCGTCCAGTTCGGCCGTGTGATGCGTCAGTGTCTGCAGGAGATGGAAGATGTGCAGGTTGAGGACCAGGCGTACCTGGACCGGGGCGTCGATCTCCACGAGGAACGGGCGGAGTTCCCGCCGCCAGGCTTCCTCGTGGGACGCCAGGAGTTGCGGGAAGGGATCGGCGGCGCGTTCCAGCACTGCGCGGGCACCGGTTTCCGGGGAGGAAATGGCCCGGTCACGGGACGTCACCACCGCTACCGTCTTGGTCAGCCTTACAGGGGTACCCGACGTGAGGGAGAGCCGGAAAGTCCGGTAGTGGTAGGGCCCGCTGCCGCCGTCCTCAACCACGTCCGCGTCCACGGACATGCGCATACGGTACGCGGCAGCGATGCGGATATGGCTTTGGATGGTCTCCACTTCGACGACGGAGGGCGCATCCGGGGGCAGCACGACGGCGGTGCCCCGCGGTTGTGTCCGGTCTGCCAGGTGGATATCAGAGCCTTGGGCGCGTTCGGGCAGGTTTGCGTTGCGGACGCCTGCGTTGACGCCGCTGCGCACCTCCACGGCGCCGCTCCACCCCAGGGCGGTGATGGTGGTCTCGAGGGCCACCAGGTGGGGTTCTGCCATGGATACGAAGCGGATCTGGACCACCTCCATGCGACGGCGGTCCGCGCCTTCGAGCAGCAGGCGCCGTTCCAGCACGGCCCGCCTGAGGTCCAGGACCCGGCGCTCACGCACCACCGTCAGGCCGCCGTCCGACCACCACTGCAGCCCGTCGATCCGGAGGTCCAGCGGAAGGCAGTCGGGCGCGTTGACCATGTGCTCTTCGAGCAGCGTCTCGTCGGCAGCCTTGACAGTGACCCGGTTGTATACGCCGGCCAGGTACATGCCCGCGTAACTGAAAGGGCCACCTTCGGGTGCCGCCCCCCGGACGCCCATGTAGCCGTTACCCAGGGTGGTGAGGGCTTCACGGTGTCCCTCGTGCCCGGCGTCGGCTCCTTCATAAACGAGATGCCAGGCGTTGCCGATGACCAGTCCCAGGTCCAGCTCACCCACATCATTCAGGACGGTACTGGCGCCGGCGGCGTCCAATTCGCGGCGGCTGACGCTGCGGTCGATTCCGACCACCAAGCCGAAGCCGCCCCTGCGGCCGGCTTCCACCCCCGCCGCCGAATCCTCGATCACCACGGCGTGTGGCGGTGCGACGCCCAGCCTGGCGGCGGCGGCGAGGAAGACGTCCGGTGCCGGTTTTCCCCGCAGACCGAGCCCTGCCGCCGTCGTACCATCCATGACCACCGTGAACTGGTCCTGGATGCCTGCGGCTTCCAGGACCAGTGCGGCGTTGCGGCTTGAGGTGACCACAGCAGTGGGGACGGCCGCACCGGCCAGCCGCTTCAGCAACTGCAGCGTTCCCGGGTAGCTTTGCACCCCGTCCTGGCGCAGGCGCTGGAGGAACAGTTCGTTTTTCCAGGCACCCAGGCCAAAGCCCGTCCAGGCTCCCGGTTCATCGGTCCCCGCTCCCCTGCCGATCTCCACCCCCCTCGCGGCAAGGAACCGGACCACTCCTTCCTCCCGCGGCATGCCATCGATGAAGGTGAGGTACTCTGCCCGGGTAAGCGGAGCGCGGTTGGCGCCGGCGGGCATCCGGGGGTCCTGGAAGATACGGTCGAACGCATCTTTCCATGCAGCCTGGTGGAGCAGCGCCGTGTTGGTGACCACCCCATCCAGGTCGAAGATGACGGCGTCGAATGGGGGCTTGGCGGCAGCGGCGGTTGGCGACCCGATCATAGGTCAGTGGTACCAGCACGCACGGTATTCCGGACAGGGCCGTTGGGCCCGCCCGCGGTTTCGGCGGCCTATGCGGTGTCCTGCCGGGTGCCGTGCCCCATGTGGTTCCACCAGGTCAGCGGCGACGTGATGGTGAAGCGCCTGCCGGTCACCGAGGTGGGCACGATCCGGACGAAGTGGTCCTTCCCGCCCGCCTGCCAGGGAAACAGGGTGAGGCCCGCTCCGGCGAGGAGTTCATCTGAGGGTTCCAGGATGACGGCTTTTCCCTTGACCAGGACGCTCCAGGCTTTGGCTTCGTCGTGGCCGTCGGCTTCAAGCGCGACGGCGAGTGGCCCACCGGCGGCGCGCAGCTTGGTACCTTCGCCCGTGCGGAAGACGAGCGACTGCTGGTCCACCTTGTAGTTGACCGGAAAGACCTCCGGGTAGCCATTGACGAACACGGCAAGGTGGCCAACCGAGACACCGCGGAGGAGGTCCCAGCAACTGCCTGCGTCCAGGAGTTCAGTGGGCGTCTGCGGCGGATCGTTGTGCATACAGTCGAAGGTACCGGCGTGCCTGGGTATGCCGGTAGAGCATTTAGGCCCGGGCGCCCCGCCCTGGTGGCGGGAGGGCAACGAAAAACGCCCCGGTCCTGGGACCGGGGCGTTGCAGAAAAGGCCGGGACATCCGTGGATGTCCCGGCCTTTTCCGTGGGTGGAGATGGGGGGAATTGAACCCCCGTCCGATGTCGTGTTGTCAGGGCTTCTCCGGGCGCAGTTTGCGTCGGATTTTCTCGGCCCCAGCCATGCTGCAAACAGCTGGCTGATCCGGGCCCAGTCACCTAAAAGTCCCGTTTACTCCGGTGACGGGAGTAAACAGCAGTGGCTATCTAAATGACGCCAGGATCCGGGGCGATAGCAGCCTCGGGCTGACGGACTGTCTTACTGCTTAGGCAGCAAGAGCGAAGTCAGTGCGCTTAGAATTGGCACTTATTGGTTTGCAGACAGCGTTTACGAGATAATTCTGCATCCTCGGCCCGCTTCACCTGTCGCGACTAACATCGTCGAAACCGATCATCCCCGTATTTTGTTACCAAACCGGCTGGCAAGCCTGCCGGACTACCAATACTAACGCATGCCCTGCGGAAATAATTCCTAACGGCGCCGGTTGCGTTCGCGCATCTCGCGTTGGGCTTCGCGGTTGTCCTGCTGCTCCCGCAGCGTCTGCCGCTTGTCGTATTCGCGCTTGCCGCGGGCCACTCCGATTTCGACCTTTGCGCGCCCGTCCACGAAGTACAACTGCAGCGGAACAATGGTGTACCCCGATTCCCGCACCTTGTGGGAAATCTTGATGAGCTCCTCGCGGTGCAGCAGCAACTTGCGCCGGCGGCGGGCAGCGTGGTTGGTCCAGCTTCCCTGGTTGTACTCGGGAATGTGGATGGCTTCCATCCACAGTTCGTCGTTGTAGAATGTGCAGAATCCGTCCACCATGGAGGCGTGGCCCTCCCGGAGGGACTTGACTTCTGTGCCCATCAGGGCGATGCCGGCCTCGTAGGTGTCCAGCACGTGGTAGTCATGCCGGGCCTTGCGATTGGTGGCCACCACCTTACGGCCACTTTCTTTAGGCACGGGGAAACTCCTCAGGTTCAGGTTTGGCTGCTCCGCGCCCGCGGCACGGAGCTATACCAGTCTACGGCAGGGCATGGACGCCCTTAGAGCAGCCCCATGGGGTCAACGGCGCGGCCGTTAAGCCAGGTTTCAAAGTGGGCGTGGCAGCCGGTGGAGTTGCCGGTGCTGCCGGAATAGGCGATCAGCTGTCCTTGCGCGACCCGTTGTCCATTCGAAACCACGATGCTGGAGTTGTGGTAGTAGATGGTGGTCAGGGTGTTGCCCTGCACCACGCCGTGGTCGATCTTGACGCGCCAGCCGCCGCCGTCGGCGGAGTTCCAGCCTGAGCTGAAGACTTCCCCGGCAGCCGCAGCGTAAACGGGGGTACCGCAGGCGGCGCCGAAGTCGATGCCGGTGTGCATATATCCGCCGGTCCCGTAAAAGTCGATGGTGCCCGGCGGGGTGGTGCGGTAGCCAAAGCCTGAGGTGATGGGGATGCTGCCGTCGAAGGGATGGCGGAGGCCAAAGGCCGACGGCGATCCTGCTGCGGGCGGAACGTACGGCTGGGCGGGCGGGGCAGGCCGGTTCGCTGCCGCCGCTGCGGCGGCAGCGGCGGCTGCGGCAGCCTCGGCTTGCCTGCGTTGTTCCGCTTCCCATGCCTCGCGGGCCTTCCGGTCGCGTTCAGCGATTTCGTTGGCCACCTGGTTCTGGTTGGCCTGGACGCCCGCGAGCTGGGCCTGGATGCCAGGTTTGGCCGCCTGCAGCTCCGCATCGAGGCGGGAGGTGTCGGCGATCAGCTGGTCAACCTGGGCTTTCTTGGCCGCGGCTTCGTCACGGGCGGCCTTCTCGCGTTCCAAGGCGGCGTCGGCCTTGGCCTTGAGGTCCTTGATCTCCGCTTCCACAGCCTGCAGCCGGGCCTCGGAATTGACGTTGGTGGCGTTCTGCTGGCTGAGCTTGTCCATGGCCGCATTCTGGCTGCGCATGGCCTGGTCGGCGAGGTCCATGGTGTCGGTCAGGCTGCCGCCGCCGTTGGACCCGAAGAAGAGCGAGAGGTTGGAGGGGACGCCACCGGACTTGTAGGCCTGGGTGGCGATCTGGCCGATCAGCTTCTTGGTGTCGGCGATCTTCTGCTTGTCAGTTTCGAGCTGCTGGGTGATCTTGGCCTTGTTCTGCTGTGCCATGTCAACCCGGGCAGCCAGGGCTTCCGATTCTTTCACCGCGCTGGCCACGCGGCCTTGCGCGTCAAGGAGGGCCTGCTGCGCGCCTGGCAGCTGGCCCTGGTAGATCACCAGGTCGCCGGCGGCCTTGGCGATCCTGGAATCGACGAACTCAAGGGAGGCCTGGACACGGGCAGCTTCGGCCTCGAGCGCGGCCTTGCGGTCTTCAAGGTCGTCCGCGAAGGCCACGGGAGTCGCCACGGCCATCCCGGCGGAAAGGATGACGGCCAGTACACCGCTGACGATCCCCATGCGGCGGGCAGCCGCCCGCCCCCGGCGGAACCCACGGCGTGGAGAGGTTTGATCGGTTACGTTCATGAGCATTCCTTGGTCGGTTTGCATAGCCTAAACGCGCAAATATCTGCGAAGGGTCAAGAGAGACGAAATTCCTGCCAAGGATCCGCCAAGGACCAGCAGCGCCGGAGCGAGGATCAGTGTCTGGCCGGAGGAAATGAAGGCGGTGTCCGGGTACTGGCGGGACATGTAGTCACCCAGGAAGAACTGCGCCACTGCCCAGAGCGTACCGGAGGCCAGCGCAGCGCCGATGACCGCGGCGATGACCCCTTCGAGGATGAAGGGCAGCTGGATCACGGTCTTTGACGCGCCCACGAGCCGCATGATCCCGGTTTCCCGGCGCCTGCTGAAGGCGGAGAGCCGGATGGTGGTGGCGATCAGCAGGATCGCGCAGACGATCATCACGCCGGCGATGCTTACCGCTACGAGGGAGGCGCCGTTCATCACCGAGAAGAGGCGTTCGAGGAGCTGTCGCTGGTCGATCACGGTCTCCACGCCCGGCTGGGAGGAGAAGGTCTCGCTGATGATCTGGTATTTTTCCGGGTCCTTCATGTTGATTCGGAATGACGCCGGCAGCTGGTCCGGGGTTACGGAGTCAACAATCGGCGAGTTCGAGAACTGGTCCTTGAAGTGTTTGTAGGCCTCGTCCCGGGATTCGAACTGGAAGTCGTTGATGTACTGCGCCACGGCAGGTGACTCCAGGAGCGCGTTCAGGCCCTGCTGCTGCTCGGGGGTCACCGGGCCGGACACGCAACCCGGCGCCGTCGAACCGTCGCTGCACAGGAAGATGGCCACCTGGACCTTGTCGTACCAGTACCCCTTCATCTGGTTGATCTGCATCTGGAGCATTCCGGCCGCGCCCACAAACGTGAGGGACACGAACGTCACCAGGATGACCGAGACCACCATGGAAAGGTTGCGGCGCAGGCCGCTGCCGATCTCCGAGAGGATGAACGCAAGCCTCATCGCCGTGCCTCACCTTCGGCACCGTTGCCCGGCAGGCCGTCGTCGGGCGCTTCCCTGCCGCTGGCGTCCTTGAGCCGCCTGGACTGGCCGACGACGGGGATCATCGAGGTGTACAGGGCCTTGGCTTCGTCGCGGATCACCACGCCGTTCTTGAGTTCGACAACCCGCTTGCGCATCTCGTTGACGATGTCGTCGTCGTGGGTGGCCATCACCACGGTGGTTCCGTTTTGGTTGATTTTGTCCAGCACGCCCATGATGCCCATGGATGTGGTGGGGTCCAGGTTTCCGGTGGGTTCGTCGGCCAGGAGGATTCCGGGGCGGTTGACCACGGCCCGCGCTATGGCTACGCGCTGCTGCTCGCCGCCGGACAGTTCGTGCGGCATGCGGTGTTCCTTGCCTTCGAGGCCAACCGTCTTGAGGACCTCGGGGACGGTGTCGCGGATGACACTGCGGCTCTTGCCGATGACCTGCATGGCGAACGCGACGTTGGCGAAGACATTCTTTTGCGGCAGGAGGCGGAAGTCCTGGAAGACGACGCCGATGCCGCGGCGCAGGCGCGGCACGCGCCAACTCGAAATCCTGGCAACGTTTTGGCCGGCGACGTAGACGGCGCCTTCTGTTGCACGGTCTTCCTTCAGCACCAGCCGGAGGAAGGTGGACTTTCCGGAGCCGGAGGCACCCACCAGGAAGGCGAATTCGCCCCGATCAATCTCAAGGTTGACGGAGTCCAGCGCAGGCCGGGCTTTTTGGTCGTAGACCTTGGTGACATTTTCGAATCGGATCATGGCCCTAAGTACCCTGCAGGGCATGGCTGATTGTTCTGATGCAGCCCAGTTCTGCAGCCGGTGCACGGGTTTTCGTTTGGGGGAAGTAGGGCCCCGGCCCCTCGACTATACGCAGGATACCCGGTGCTTTGGCGGGCTTTCGGGGGCGTGTCGCCGGATCCGATAGCGGCAGGCAGGCCGTCCGCTACTTTTCGGCGTTGCGGTTGTCAGTGCGCCAGCGGATGCCGGCGTCGATGAAATCGTCGATCTCGCCGTCAAACACTGCCGACGTGTTGCCCACCTCGTGTTCGGTGCGCAGGTCTTTGACCATCTGGTACGGGTTGAGGACGTAGGAACGCATCTGGTCGCCCCAGGAGGCTTTGACGTCCCCGGCCAAGGCCTTCTTCTCCGCGTCCTCCTGTTCCTTCTTGAGGAGGAGGAGCCGGGATTGCAGCACGCGCATGGCGGCGGCCCGGTTTTGGAGCTGGGACTTCTCGTTCTGCATGGAGACGACGGTGCCGGTAGGGATGTGGGTAAGGCGCACCGCGGAGTCGGTGGTGTTGACCGACTGGCCACCGGGGCCGGACGAGCGGAACACATCGACCCTGATTTCGTTGTCCGGGATGTCGATGGAATCGGTCTGTTCGATCAGCGGGATGACTTCCACGGCCGCGAACGATGTCTGGCGCCGGCCCTGGTTGTCGAAGGGGCTGATGCGGACCAGGCGGTGGGTTCCGGCTTCAACGCTGAGGGTGCCAAAGGCGTAGGGCGCCTTGACCTCGAAGGTGGCCGATTTCAAGCCGGCTTCCTCCGCGTACGAGGTGTCCATGACGGTCGTCGGGTAGCCGTGCCGCTCGGCCCAGCGAAGGTACATGCGCATCAGCATCTCGGCGAAATCTGCCGCGTCCACTCCGCCCGCGCCTGCACGAATGGAAACCACGGCTTCGCGCTCGTCGTACTCGCCGGACAGCAGGGTGACCACTTCCAGGTCCTTGAGGGCCTTCTTGATGGATTCGAGTTCGGCTGCCGCCTCTCCCATCGAGTCGGCGTCGTCCTCGTCCTGGCCGAGTTCCACGAGGACTTCAAGATCGTCGATCCGGGCGGCCAGGGAGGTGAGGCGTTCCAGCTCGGACTGTCGGTGGGAGAGCCTGGAGGTAATCTTCTGCGCGGCTGCGGGGTCGTCCCACAGGTTCGGCTCCCCTGCCCGCTCGCTGAGTTCGGCGATGTCTTCACGGAGTGCATCCACCTCGGAGACACGTTCGATCGACTCATAGGTGGCTCGAAGGGCGCGGATTTCAGCGGAAAAATCAATATTGGCCATGGTGGTTTAACCCTACGCTATCGGGGCCACACGGCCCGGCCGCTGCCGGTAGGCGGAGACTGGATCACGGGGTCAGGCATCAGCGGCTCAGCCGGGAGCGTGCCGTGGACGTCGCCTCGATGCGGATTCCGTCGGGCATCAGGAAGTTCACCACGGGCGGGTGCACGGCGGCGGTGAGGACTACGACGGCGGTCGAACCATCCGGCGAGCCCGTCCCGCCGGCGACGGCAAGGCTGGAGAACCGTTGCGAGGCGGGGCTCCTGTCGAGGAAGTCGACTGCGACGTTCCGGACACGGGCGGGGTTGAGGACAGCAGATGGGGTTCCACCCTGTGATGAGACATCGCCGAGTGTGTAGCTGTCGGCTGCGGCCAGCGATGCTCCGTCCGCCAGCGACAGAAGCCGCTTGTGCTCCACGTAGACGGCGGATATTCCGATGACGACCGTTGCCACCAGCAAGGCCAGGGCTACGTAGCCGACGATCATCACCATCAGCTGGCCGCTCTCGCCATTTTGCTTTCCGGGCGTCAACGGTACCGCCCCACCAGTTGGGTGGCGGAGGCCTGCACTTCCGCGGCAGAGAGCCCGTCCGCAAAGGGGAGGAACGGCAGCGGCACGTTGAGGCTGACCGTCACCGTGACGGCACTGCCTGCAGCGTTGCAGTCTGCCGGTTCACAGCTTGTCGTCATGTTTGCCCGCCCTGGTTCATGCCCAAAATCGGAAAGAGCCAGGAATACTGCCCGCTCTGCGGCCGCCTGCGCGGTGCCGGCGTCGGGCTGGGCATTGTACACCTTTGCTGCCTGGTCTGCGGCGCCGACCACGGCGAAGGAGCCGCTCTGGATCTGACCCACGGTGATGACGAAATACACCAGCGGGACCATCAGCAGGAGTGCCAGGAATGTGAACTCGACGACCGCACTCCCCCGTTCGTGCTCGCTGTAGTGCCGCTGCATGCGCTCTCGGTGCAGCCGCTGCTGGATCACCACCAGGCCCGAGGCGTTTGTATTTCCCGGGCCCTGCCCGTCCTCCCTGGCCGGTTCCCGACAGAGAGCTTCCGCGAGCCTCCTCCTGATGCGGAACCTGATGGGCGGCCTAACAGGGGCAGACGAATCACGGCTGGATGGCGGCATGCCCTTTCACCTCCAACATTTCCTGCGGGCCGATCAGGCCGATCACAGGCAGTGGTGACCGGACGGTGACTTCCAGCGTGCGCATCCCCTGCAGATTCACTTCCCGGCTGCTGACCTGCTCCGCAAATCCGGGGTTCAGGGCTATCCCGATGAGGCTGCGGGTCCGTTCCTCCGCGTCTGCGGCGTTGCGGTCTGCCAAGGTCCCGTACCGGGCGCCCGACGCGGCAGCATCGATAAGTGTGTTTCGGACGTGAAGTACCAGGGTCAGTTGGATGATCGCGAGGAAGAACATCGTGAGCAGCCCGCCGACCAGGACGAAGTCCACGACGGCCGAGCCCCGCTCCCCCTCACGGGGCAGCCCGGGCTGCACCTCGGGCCCTGGAGCGGATCGCGCCATGGATCAGTTCCCCACTTTGTCCATTGCCTGATTGAACATGGCTTCGAGGGCCGGGCCGGCGAGCGCCAGGAGAGCCGCCACGAGGACGGCGGACATCAGCGTAATCATTACCCATCCGGGCACGTCCCCACGCTCGGGGTTATCGCCCTTGGCCCCCTTGGATCGGTGCCGGCTCCCCGGACGGGAAATCCTAAACTGCCACAGAGCAGCCATTCCGATAAACAACACCACGAGCCGGTTTCCCATAGTTTTCATGTTGCGTCCTTTCCTGGTTAGTACGGTGTTTTTTGCCGGAGCTGCTGCACTGTGCATTTGCCCGCAGCCCTCAGAAGCCCAAATTGATCGCCGCAATACCGGGGAATACGGCGAATACCACCGTCAGCGGGAGTACCCCGAAGACCAGTGGCACCATCATTGCTATTTCCTTTTTGCCCGCCGCTTCCATCAGGTCCCGCTTGGCCGAATCACGGACATCCTGGGCCTGGGCACGGAGCACTTCCGCGAGAGGGGTTCCCCTATCCACTGCGACGATGATGCCGTCAACGAACCTGACCAGCGGCGCGAGGTCAGTGCGTGCCGAAAACTCCTCCAGGGCGAGGATGAGGGGTTTTCCTGCCCTGGTCTCCGCGAGGATCTTCGCAAATTCCTTGGACAGCTCCCCGTTGGCGCTCCTGCAGACCCGGTCCAGTGCACCCGTCGCGCTTTCTCCTGCGCTGACGGCCAGGGCCATCAGCTCCGCCAGGCTGGGAAATTCGGCCATCATACGTGCCTCCCGGCGCCGGACCTGGGCGCCCAGCCAGTAGTCCCGCAGTACAAAGCCTCCCGCTGCGCTGCCAATAATTGCGACGGCGGCAAAGATCGGGCTGAACCTGCCGGCGGCGGCTCCCACGAGTATGGCTGTCAGGGCGATGGCAAAACCGGCCGCTGCCCACAGCAGCTGTTCCGCTCGGAAGTCAATGGGAGACTTGGTGATCCCCGCCTGGGCCAGCCGCCGCTCCGTGGCTCCCGGGGAGGGATTCAGACGGCCCAGCGCGGAGAACCAGTCGCGGAAGACTGGACGGAGAATCCGTTCCAGTGGGCCAAATGGGGTCAGGTTCTGTTCTCCCGCGTTCAAGAGCCGCGATTCAAGGTTCTGCGATTTGAGTTGTGGGTCGATTCGTTCAGAGAGCGTCATGGCGCGCATCGGCGGAGACCTGAAGAGCACCAGACACAATCCGAGGCCCAGGCCGATCCCACAGACCACGGCTGCGGGCGGGACCACCATCATCATCGGAGCACCCTTTCGTCCTGTGGCAGGGCGCCGATCTTCAACATGACGGTGTAGCAAATGAGTGAGACGATCAGACCCCCAAGCAGGACTGCCGCGCCCACCGGCGTGTTGTAGGCCTGGATCGCTTCGGGCCTGGTTGCCAGGAGGATCATCACGATCCACGGTGCGGCCACAGCAAGCCGGGCCGCGTTGATCGTCCAGGACTGCCGCGCTTCCAGCTCACTGCGTGTGCGAGCGCTTTCACGGAGGAATTCTCCCAACGTGCCGAGCAGCCGGCCCAAGTCGGAGCCACCCACTTCCCGGGTGAGGCGCAGGGCTTCGACGATGCGGTCTGCGACAGGATCGGCAAGCCGGTGTTTGAGCTTGTTCAGGGAGCCGTCGAATTGGCCGCCAGCACGGTAATCGGCCCCGAACTCGCGAAACAGTGGCCGGAGTTCCTCGGGTCCTTTGTCGCCCAGTTGGATCAGTGCCTCAGGCAGCGGGAGGCCCGCGCGGATTGCCGAACGAAGGTGATCAACGACGTCGGGCCAGAGCTGGCGGAGCAGCGCCGTCCTTTTTCGTGCCCGCCAGCGGAGCAGCGTGATGGGCAGCCATGCTCCGAAAAGGCCGAAACATCCGGCAATTGGCCATGAACGGCTGAGCGCGAAAAAGACCAGGGCAACGAACAGTCCCAGACCCAGGCAGGTCCCGACCAAACCCCGGACAGATACTTTTTCGACGCCGGCGGCAGCGAGCAGGTCCCCCATCCGCCCGGGCTTTCGCACCCGAAGCCTTGGGTCAGGGGTCTCCCAGCAGGACCACCAGATGAGGAAGAAGCCTACCCCGGCCGCGGCTCCCAACAACGCGGAAATCATCGTGCATCCAAGAGTGCGGCGACGTCGTATCCTGCCCGGGAGAATTTATCCGCGGCAGGCATCGCGTTTGCCCTGGGCTGCAGGACGCCGTTCTCCACGGAGAAGACCAGAGAGGATTCTATGATGCCGTTTTCCACACGGCGCCCCAGCGAGAGGATCTGCGTGACCTGCCGCCGTCCGTCGGCCTGTCTGCTGCAGTGCACGACGAGATCGATGCAGGACGCGACGGTGGGCACCACGAAGGCGCTGGAGATGTTCTCCCCGGCCAGCAACGGCAGCGTGCAAATCTTGGTGACGGCGTCGTGGGCGGAGTTTGCGTGGACGGTACACATCCCCGGAAGGCCGCTATTTAGTGCAATGAGCATGTCCAGGCTTTCGGCTTCGCGGACCTCCCCCACCACCAGCCGGTCGGGCCGCATGCGAAGGGCTTCCTTAACAAGGCGCCGGAGCGGGATTTCGCCTTCGCCCTCCAGGTTGGGTTGCCGGCACTGGAGCCCGACGACATCGCGCAACGGGAACCGGAGTTCGAAGATTTCTTCAACCGTGATCACGCGCTCCCGGCTGCCGATACTGGCCGCCAAGCAGTTCAACATGGTGGTCTTGCCGGCCTGTGTTGCACCGGAGACCAGGATGTTCAGGCCACTGGATACCGCCGCCCCGAGGAACCGCGCAGATTGGTGCGTCAGCGTTCCGAGCTCAACAAGGTGCTCGAGCCGGCTCGCCTTCACCACGAATTTTCGAATGTTGACCGCCCAGTGGCGGCGGGTGACGTCTGGGATGACGACGTGAAGCCTGGACCCGTCAGGCAGGGCAGCATCCACAAAGGGCGAGGACATGTCCAGCCGCCGGCCGGAGCTCTTCAGCATTCGCTCCACAAGGTCACGCACCTGCTGCTCCGTAAGGCTCAGCGAGGTCAGCTCGGACTCGCCATTGCGCGCAACAAATATCTCGTTTGGCGCGTTGAGCCAAATCTCTTCGATCGACGGATCATCGAGCAACGGCTGGAGTACACCGAACCCTGCAACCGCATCGAACAGGAATCTGCGCGCTGCATCCAGCGGCCCGATGGGCGGAAGCGGGCCCATTAGTGCCCGCTCGTCGTAATCGGTGACCGCAGCCTCCACCAGGCGCCGGACCTCACCCGCTTGCCGCAGCGGATCCAATCCGCGGCGGCGGATAAGTTCGCGGACCTCGTCCTCGACTATTCCCAGCGCGTCCATATGTTCCCCCATACAAATGCCGCCTCCGTCGGAGGCAGTGCGACTGGGTACAGCCTAGGGAGCGTACACCACGCTGCCAAGTCATATGGGTGGGCCTGTGGACAAGCCCGCGACATGCACACAGGGTTGTCTCTGCCCTGCGAGTAAGGTGGTCATTTCAACGCCCAGAGTCTTTGACTTTCGCGGTCCTGCCGTCAATATGAGCGAGCATCGATCCTTGCGCAAACCGTCTATGGCACCGTTGCCCTAAATTGCTAACGCTACGTGTCTCCGTGACTGACATCACGAGCTGATACGCAGCACGAAGGTGCAGAGCCGGGCAACGGGACGTCGAGACAAAAAGCACCGTTGTCGGAATCCAGCACGGCGAAGCCGCTGACGCACGGGTGGAACACCGGCCTGCGTTCGGAAGCCGCCGCTATACGTGCAGGCTACCCCAGATCCCCTCTACGATGAGCGCGAGTGACGGCGCATTTCCGACCTTAGGGGCTCCTGTACCGCTCATGCTGGCGGGTCATACGACGATGGCGCTACTCGTTCCCCGTTATGCGTTGAGACGAAAACTGCAGTGATCTGCCTACGCCTGCTTTCGACGATCAAACGTCTAGGGGTCAATTGCTAGAGCTCGCTCCCAGCCAAGCGAGTTCTAGCAACAAACCCTAGGGGAACAGGAGGACAGATGCCGCAGCATGGCTGCTCCTGTCCTGCTCGAGCAGCGCGCAGGGAAGTCTTACCTGGGTGAACTTCCAACGGGCGGGGGCCACCGACACAGTACTTTCCGTCAGTGACTTATCGGAACTGCATGCGGCCCGAGCCGTAACGACTTGGGCTGCCCATTCGGGGCCGGCTTCCCTCAATGTGCTGCCTTGGAAGAAATTAGGCAGCATAACCAGTGTGAATACCAGCAACGCAGCGAAGGACCACTTTTTCGTTCCTGGTTGGCTATCGTAGGTAGGTCGATCGTTAAGGCTCGCGAGAGCAATGGGAATGAGTGTAAGGAGGAGCATGCCAGGGGCGACCGCATAGCGGCTGAATTGAAAATTTTGCCGCCAATCCTGGTTATTGAAGTATGCGTAATTGAACACGGGATTAGCGTTGATGAGAACTGATGCAGTCCAGCATGTTGCGGCCGAACTTACCGCGTAAATAGCGGCCACCTTTAACTTCGTCCTGCCGAACATAAGAATTAAAATGAAAAATATCGCCAAGACTATTGCTGGGAGAAAGACAGTCAGCGTTCCGGTATTTGCTAGATCGGCAGCAACGGCGTGGCTGTCGGTCCACACCAGTGAAGCGATGGGCTGGACGAAGAAGCCAATTGCGACGGAGCGGAGACCAACACTGTTATCCACTCGAAGGGACTCCCCTCGAGGACTAACAAGTGTTGTCAGCAGCTGAAGGCCGACCCCCACGATGAGGCCGATCGGCGCGCAGTAGTTCTTCCGTTTCAATATCATCCATGCTGCCAGCGGGAGAAAAATCACTGTTATGACCTCACTGGCCGAGATAGCCAAAGCAATAAGAAACAGTCCTGCGCGGCCCCCGCGTGAGACAGGCCGATAAATGAGTAACCAGGGCGAGAGCCACAGAAAGTACCAGTGAAGGTTTGCAGCGTTGCCCAGCACTTCCACCGGAGCAAGAGGTAGCAGGACGGGGATAGCAGCGAATATTGTGCGTAACCACGGAGATTGAATTAGGGGCTTGGCGAGTACGAAAACACCCAACCCTACGCCCGCAGCCACTGCGCAACTCAGAAAAGATACCCATACGGCAAAAGCGTCGATAGGGGCAAGGACGTACACAACGCCAACAAGAGCGCGGGGAATTACGTGAATATATCCATCGTAGGGTTTAAGAAGGGTTTCCCATCCGTTGCTGGAGAGAACATCCCGTAGAAAGACTCCCCCATCCTCGGCCCAGACCGTTTGTCTAGCGGTTCGCGAAAGCCTGCACCAAGCTATAAGAGTCAACACAAGCCAAGCCAAGGCCAACCACAAGGGGGTTAATAACTTACGCAACTGCGGTACCGCAAAGGCCACCCAGGCACTCCCCAATCGATGCAAAGTCGTAGCGGATTATGAACGTGCCCGAGTTGGGTCGCCGATGCCCAACCACATCCAGTGCAAGAACTGGAATCTCCATACTTCGAACCAACGCCGCTTGTCCGTGTACGCACCTGGAGCCACCTCTCGACTGCACCCACTACTGGTGGGATCTTAGCCTAGGAACGCATCGGCCTAGACCAGCCTGCCTTTATCTGGATGGCGGTTAGCAGTATTTTCCAGCGAGCGAGTCGCGTCGGCATCTTCCTCACCTAACACTATCGACATCCGGAGTCCTCCCTCGCGACAACATCGCAGAGAATGACCCGTTATCACAAACACCCTCATCCGCCTGGCGAAGGCGCTGCCTGCACGTCAACTCAAATCAAGTGAAGACAACTTGTGACCGCGAAAGTGAACAACTATTCTAACTAGTGCGTCTCTTCATGGCACACATCATGGCAGCGCCAGAGGACCCCGAAGCGCTGATATGTAGGCTCTGTTGTCAAGAGTGCATGGATGAGCGACTCCTGGGTTTATTTTCAGGGGTCGCTCATCGTGTACCGGCCGGTCGTGATGCTGTGGGGGGTAGCTGGTCGTTTTTCGGCTGGCAGTGTCAGGCTGATATT